>JBILBN010000011.1:0-48561 GCA_044353665.1 Chitinophagaceae bacterium
CCAACGCGTCATTTTTTCACTCAATGGAGTTTTTGTACTCATCCCAAAACACAGTTGATGAAAATAGGCTTTAAAACCATAATTTTCTAGCAATGTTTTGTAGTAGATTGGATTGTAATTCATTGCATATAAAGGCTCTTCAAAACCATTCACCAATAATCCCCACCATCTGTCACGCTCTCCAAAATTAATTGGACCGTCCATTGCTTCCATACCTCTTGCCAACAACCACTCTTTTGCTTTATCTAAAATAAAATTACAAGCTTCTTGATTATTGATACATTCAAAAAAACCAATGCCACCGGTAGGTTGTTCTTGTGCATATTTCTTATTAACAAATACAGCCAATCGAGCAATGTACTTACCTTCATTATTTTTCAGCAGCCAACGTTCGCAGTCGCCTTGTCTGAAAAATTTATTTTTCTTTTTATCAAACACTTCCGCAATGTCCTTATCTAAAGGGCGAATATAATTTTTATCATCCTTATATAAATCTACAGGGAATTCTAAAAATATTTTTTCTAATTGGATTGTATTTACAACATCTATGGTCATGAAATGCAAATATACTTTGAGAATATATGCTGATAATTATTTTCTATAACTCTTTGTGTGAACCATCGCAAAAAGGTGCATTTTTTGTGTGTTTACACTGGCAAAGCCATACTTCTTTTTCTTCTTCAAATTTCACAACCAAAGGCTTAAAAGGCATTCCTTCAATTTCTTTGTGTTTGCCGTCACAAAAAGGTTGTTTTGAACTTAAACCACAAGTACACCATGCATAATTTTTGTCTTTTTCTACAGTAACTGCTATCGGAAATTTTTCTGCTACAATTGGTTTGTCCATTATTTTTAATTTTATTGTGGTTAAATATACAATAAAATTTAATTTTACCGACATGCTACCATTGTCCATTGTTATACTAACTAAAAATGAAGCCCAAAATATTGCTCGTTGTTTGCAACCATTACTTGGTTTAACGGATGATATTTTAATTGTAGATAATGGCAGCACCGACAACACCATCGAGATTGCCCTATCCATGCAAGCACAAATTTTGCAAACTATTTGGAAAGGCTATTCACGCACAAAGAATGAAGGAAATGAACATGCAAAATATGATTGGATTTTAAGTTTGGATGCCGACGAGGTAATCAATGAGGATTTAAGAAATGAAATTATTCAATTGTTTACAAATGAGATGAAAGCGACTGACTCATTTTCGATTCAACGAAAAATGATTTACTGTGGCAAACCTTTAAATTATGGTGCTGTTTCCAATGAATTTCGCTTGCGTATTTTTAATAGAAAAAATGGATATTGGAATGAAGAAGAAGTGCATGAAAATGTAATTTTTAACGATGAAATAAACATAAAAAAACTATCTGGTTTTGTTTATCATTTTTCATACAACACTGCACAAGAGCATTTACAACGATTAGAAAAATATGCGCAACTTTTTGCAAAAAAATCAACAAAAAAAGCAACGTTTATAAAATTATATTTTAGTCCCATTTTTGGATTTATTCGAAACTATATTTTCAAATTAGGTCTTCTTGATGGAAAAACTGGTTTTCAATTTGCTAAAAATGAGCTTTGGTACACGTTTAGAAAATACCAATTATTAAATTCCAAATAAAAAAAATTAAATGCTTTACAATTAAATCTGCATTTCTTACATCAGTCATCTAACATCTGAAAATATCAATTAGACCTCCTTTTTAGGAAAATCATAAAACAGTAATTGTGCTTTTGCCGTAGGCAAATGTTCCCATTTTTCAATATTAAATTGCAAAGCACACATTCCACAGGTTGGCATATCCTCTATTAAATGATTGGTTAGCTTATTTACAAAATCAGTTATTCCCGGATTGTGGCATACAATCATCAATGCATTTATTTTATTTGAAACACCAAAAATAGCCTCTTGAATAATAGGTGGAGGTGCGTGATACAATGAATCTTCCCATTGAATTTCTGTAGATAAATAATTGATTTCTTTCGCAATTAATTTAGCTGTTTGAGCAGCCCGCTTTGCGGTGCTCGATACAATTAAATCTAAATGAATATTTCTATTTAACAATCGTTTGCCCATCATCGGTGCATCTCTCAAACCACGTTCATTGAGTTCCCTATCAAAATCTTTTTGATGCAAATTACTCCAATCGGATTTTGCATGGCGTGTGATGATAAGCGTTTTCATGTTTTTCTTTTTACAAAGATAAATGATACGCATGATTTATATAGAGGCAAATAATGCTAATGCTGTATCTTTATGTGCATCTCAAACATCGCCTTGAACAGCAACATAAATTCCTGAACATTTATTTTTTCTTTTTTGAGTACTCTTGAAAATTATATTTAATCCACATTTTTATTTCAAGATCTGAGGCAGCTCTAGCAAAATCAATCTCCATAGGATAGGCTTGCATAAATTTTATTAACGATTCTTCTTGTAACCCGGTCATTTGAGCAGTAAGCGCTTCGCTGTATCGGGTATCAATAAATTTTTGTTTTTCAATATCTACAATTTGATCTTGAAAGTGACGCATATTTTTATGCTTTTTTGAGAATACTTGATAAAGACTCGTTATAGGCGACATTGCCGATTTTGTTTGCGTATAGTCAAAAGCGTCTTTATAAATATCAGCTCTTTTAGCCGAATCGGTTTGGTATTGAGTTGGTCCTTGTTTAATGGTAACCCCTTTTAAACCAACTGTTTTTATGGACATTTTTATAATTTGATTGCTATTATTTAAGCTTGAATTTAATCGAATCACTTTATTATTAAATCCTAAATATGAAAAAATAATATAATCGCCATCTTTACCCTCAATGGAAAAAAAACCATCTGCGTTGCTGTAATCGCCTTGATGAGTAGATAAATTTTCTACCCTTACTGAATTGATGGTATTCCTTTTTGCAGAGTCTATAATCGTTCCTTTTAAAACGATTTGTGCATCTACTTGAAATCCAAATATAAAAGACAATAAAACAAATAGTAACTTTTTCACGTTACAAATGTAGGATTTGTTCGTTTGCAAACTGGTTACTAGATGTTAAAATTAAAAATAATTTTAGTTGTCGAAAAAAAGGATGGGCAGTGTAATTTTTTAGTATTGGCTTAAACACATTATATGACCACTAACTCATAAAAATTTTCTTGCTGATAATATTTTTTTGCTAAGGTTTGCAATTGTTCGGGTGTAATGTGTTTATAGAGTTCGATATTTTTATTAAATCGTTCTTTGGTAAAGCCATTTAATAGTAAACTTTTCCAGCGCTGCATAATTTGAAAAGCACCATCTAAATCACCTAAAATAGTGCCTAATAAATAATTTTTTACGAGCTCTAATTCTTCCGCTTCAACCAATTCATTTTTCAGAATATCCATTTCATAATAAATTTCTTTTATGGTCGCTTCACAAACATCTTTACCTGCTTCAGTGGTAATTAAATAAGCCGATTGTTTCACTTGGTTGTACATGTAGCTGTGTATTCCATAAGTATAGCCTTTGTCTTCACGAATATTACTCATCAACCGAGAGCCGAAATAACCTCCCAAAATTGTGTTTAAAACAATCATTGGATAAAAGTCTTCATGGTGTTTATTCGGAAAATGACAAACTATTCTTATTGAACCTTGCACTCCTTTCTCGTCATTATTTATTTTGTATTTTTTTTCTATGGCTGAATGCACCTCGAACACTGGCTCTACTAAAGCATGTTCATTGTTCCAATTTGTTTTCCCAAAATGTTGATTAATTAATTCAATATCGGATTCGGCAAAACTCCCTGCAATAAAAAAAGTGCAGTTGTTACTTGAGTAATATGTTTTTAAATGAGTTGCTAAAGCCTGGTGATTAATGGCCTCGTAATCTTTTACCACAGAATATTTTCCATAAGGATGTTGAATTCCAAAAAGAAATTCATCTACTTTTCGATTGGCTACAAAATCACTTTTCAACAATTGCACCGACAATCGTTGTTTTGCATTTTGAATAAAAATATCTATTTCATGTTGAGGAAATTGAGTATCCACAAGCATATCAGCAACTACAGGAAGGATTTTTGAAAGATGCTTGGTTAAACAACTAATGGTGATAGAAGCAAAATCGGGACCGGCAACCGTTTTTACAGAAGCCCCATATTGTTCAAACATTTCATTGATTTCAAATGAACTCATTTTAGACGTTCCACTTTTTAAAAGCGACGCTGTTGCTTGGGCAATCCCATTTTGACTTTCATACCAAAGCCCAGCATTAAAAACCATTTCTAGTTGCATTACAGGTTGTAACTCGTCGGTAAAATAATGCACGCCAATTCCATTTTGAAAAACGATTGAATTGCAATCTGGCAAATTATAATCAAAATCTATGGGTGAAAATATTTTAGGCTCTATTGTTCTATCTAACATAATTTTTTTGTGTTTCTAATTTCTTTCTACTAACTACTTTTACGTAATTGATTACTTAAATAGTTCTTTCTACTTTTTGTATTTCTGACAACTGTCAACTTTTTAAAGGGCTATCGGGTTCATTGGCAAAATGCTTATACACCTGATTATCTACAAAGGACGGAAAAAATTTGTTCATCCAAACCGTTAATTTTCCTTGTGTAGTCATAATGATGGTTCTTTTCCGTTTTTCAATTCCTTTTATAATGATAGCAGCACATTCCTCCGCACTCATTAACTTACTTTCATTCATCGGCGTTTCACTTTGTGCATTTCCATTGGCATTCAATGCTGTATTTCTAATATTAGTGGATACAAAGCCTGGTGAAACCCACATTACATTTACACTTGTTTTTAATAGTTCAATTCTTAATGATTCTAAAAAACCTTGCATCGCAAATTTAGAAGACGAATAACCCGTTCTACAAGGCAAGCCTTTGTAGCCAGCAATGGATGAAATGCCTAAAATAGTCCCTTTTGATTTCAAAATATAGGGCAATGCATATTTTGTATTATAAACAGTTCCCCAAAAATTAATATCCATACTTTGTCTTAACACATTCAAATCAACGTCTTGAAACATAGCGCGCATGCTTATTCCTGCATTATTGATTAAAATATCTATTGAATTAAACGCTTCAAATGATTTTTCTATAAAATTTTTACAGTCCGCTTCATTGCTTACATCAGCTTGAACGGTTAGTAAATTTTTATTATTAATTTCAGTGGCCACCAACAATAAGTTATCGGCATTTCTGCTACAAATAGACACTTTCGCACCTTTTGAAAGAAAGTCAATGGCTAAGGCTTTTCCAATGCCAGATGTTGCTCCAGTTATTAAAACTACTTTATTTTCAAAAACATTATTCATAAAATGCAAAAATACTTTACTAATTTGGTTTGTAAGTTAAAATATTTATTATACATTTGCACTCCAATCGAAAAGAAAGGACGTTGATCTTGTAGCTCAGCTGGTAGAGCACATCACTTTTAATGATGGGGTCTTGGGTTCGAATCCCAACGGGATCACAAAGGGTTTGTTTTTAAAACAAACCCTTTTTTATTACGCCTATTTTACAGGTATTTCAGTAATTTTTTAGCTGTCTGAATTAGACTTTTTTAGGCAATTGTTACACCAATGTTACACCAAAATGAATTTATGCAAAACTTAGTGTAACATGAACATTTATATAATTTGTAATAAATCCTATTATCATCATCATTTTATATTGGACATTCACTTTATACCTATAGGAGTTATGCTAAATTTTTTTGAAAGGATATATACCGTCTTCTTTGAGAAGGTTTTCTCTCCTTAATTAAAAACCATTGAAAAGAATAGCTGATGTGCACAGTCATCAACTCTGTAGCAGATACCAATTTTGCAGTTTTGTTAGCGTTGAAGCAGTTTCTTTACCAATCTCTTACTGTAATAAGTAAAGTATATTATTTTTAAAAATGTAAACTTTTTTACCCTTTTTTTAAAGAAATTAATAAATGTAGCATATCTGACATTGTTTAACCAAAATATAAGAACCAATTTTGAGAATAAATAAAACTAAAAAAGTCTCGTAAATAAGAGTGTATATAAATTATCAAGTTAAATTTCATAAATTAAATAAATACAATGAAAAAAGGATTCATTTTACTAATTATACTATTATCAAACTTTGTTTTGTTTAGTCAAACATCAGTTGATTATTACAATAGTGGTTTATCTAAATACAAAATTAAAGATTACAAAGGTGCTATCCTAGATTTCAATAAAGCCATACAACTGAATCCCAAATATGCAACGGCTTATAATTTAAGAGGAAACGCTAAGAGAAGACTTGAAGATAAAAGAGGTTCTATAATGGACTACAGCAAAGCTGTTGAGTTAGATCTAAATTATGATAATGCTTATTATAATAGAGGACTTGTTAAAAATGACCTTGAAGATTATAGTGGTGCAATATTAGATTTCAACAAAGCTATTGAGTTGAATCCTGAATATGCGATAGCATACTTTGAAAGAGGAAAAGCTAAATTTAGCCTTAAAGATAACAGAGGTGCTATCTTAGATTACAATAAAGATATTGAGTTGAATCCTGAATATGCTAAAGCATACTTTGAAAGAGGAAATGCTAAATTAAGTCTTGAAGATAAAAGAGGTGCTATCTTGGACTACAGCAAAGCTATTGAGTTGGATCCGGAAAAGGAAGAAGCTTATAATGTTAGAGGATTTGCTAAGCATCTACTTGAAGATTACAGAGGTGCTATCTCAGATTACAGCAAAGCTATTGAACTTGGGCTCAATAAGGGAATTGTTGCATTTGTTTGTGTTGCCAGAGCTGAATCCAGGATACAGCTTAGAGATTTTAGTGGTGCCATCTCAGATTGTAGTAAAGCTATAGATTTGAATCCGAAAAATGAAAGGGCTTATTATTTTAGAGGATTATGCTACATGTATTTTAATAAAAAAGGAGATGGATGTCTTGATTTCAGCAAAGCAGGTGAATTGGGATTTGGGCCTGCATATGAATCAATTCAAAAATATTGCAAATAAAAATTAAAAGCTAGGGCAACAATATATATTTAATAATAACTCCAAGACTATGTAGAATTTTATAAAAATGATAAGCCACTCATCCGGATAAAAACTAAACACTCAGTAAAAATATTATTCATTAAAAAAATATGGAAGAATTATTATCAAAAAAACTCTTTAATGAACCAATAGTAGGACTAAAAAAATGTAACCACATAACAGTTTAAATAATTAAATGCAAACTAATTTTAGGACAAGACACTGTGCGAAGTAGCAAAGAACATATCCAGATAAGTGAAAAAATGGGCTAACTTACCCAAAGTCGAAGCAGCAGAAAAACGACACCAAATAATTTAGTAAGCACAGGGTAGCTGAAAACTGAATAGAGTAAGCAAACATTTTAATACATAATTATATGAAGAAATTATTTTTATCATTAACATTAATTTTATTAGCAGCTGTAGGTTACAGCCAGACAACTTATTCAAAAGATGAATTTGGTAATACTGTTCAAAAAGACCAGTATGGAAATACTCAATCTATTTATTCAAAAGATGCATTTGGTAATACTGTTCAAAAAGACCAGTATGGAAATACTCAGGGTACTTATTCAAAAGATGCATTTGGTAATACTCAAAAAAATGACCAGTATGGAAATACTCAGGGTACTTATTCAAAAGATGCATTTGGTAATACTGTTCAAAAAGACCAGTATGGAAATACTCAGGGTACTTATTCAAGAGATGCATTTGGTAATACTGTTCAAAAAGACCAGTATGGAAATACTCAAGGCACTTATTCAAAAGATGCATTTGGTAATACCATTTATACACCAAGTAGATAAAAATAAATTAAAAAATTAAATGGGCGAGCTTACATATTTGTAAGTTCGTCCTTTAAAAAAAACAGTAATGTGGGATAGACACCTAAAAATCAAGGCAAACAATGGACATAAAATGATGTAAGTAATTTTGAAAGATTAGGCGAAACATAAATTTATAAAAATGAAAAATTTAAAATTAGTTTTAATAATAGTTACAGTGTTTATAACTACTCAAACATTTGCCCAAAATTCTGGTGGAACTTATGGCAACTCTTATTCACAACGGAGTTATTGTTATCCAAAGTCAAATTATAGCGATAGTCAACCAACATACAATTTCTATAAAGACACATCTAGAGCATATGGCACTGATACTTTTATGATTTATAAAAAAGGCATATATGAAACTTATGGTACTGGTGCTTTGGGCGGTTATGGAGATGCTTTTGGCTTCAATGTTAATACTGCATGCTCTCAGACAACATATTTAGGCACAATGCGTAAATCTGTAAAATTTACATCATTAGAAACAAAAAATAGCTCCTCATCCTATAATAATCAAAATAGCATTTCATTGTTTGATTTACTAGCAGATGCAATGGCTAAATATGGTAATGAGGTATTTATACAAAATCTAAGATGGAACATGAAGAATAAGAAAAGAATTTCAGTTGTATATGACGTAATTAAATATAAAGTTAGAGATCCCTTTTTTATTGGTAATGGTAAATATCATTGAATATTACTAAAGTAAGATTAAAATGGGGTTGAATAAATTTAATACAACCTAAAGCAATCAAAAAATTACTTATTGCAAAAATTGGATAATTGCAATTTGTTCTATACATTTATTCCAATTTTTTCAACTTATGTCAGACAACACAAATTATTTAAATTATACAGATTCTGAATTAATAAACCTCATAAAAAAAGATGCAGATTTTTTAAAACATATCTATAATAAAACTAAATCTCTTTGTATTAAATTTATGCAAAAACAGTGCAATGGAGTAGATCTCATTGAGATTGAGGATATTTATCATGATTCTCTGATTGTGTTGCATAACAAGGCTAAATCTGATAACTTTCAACTTACATGTAATCTACAAACGTACTTAAATTCAATTTGTAGGAATCAGTTACTTAATCAATTCAAGCAATCTGGAAAAATTATTTCCTTTCCAGATAATGAAAATAGGGATGATGACAATCATGATGACAATTTATATGATTTAAAAATAACTGACTGGTTGCCTTATAATAAATATAATTTCAATGAAGAAAATGATTTTAACGACGACCGCATTAAAGCAATTATGTCAGGTTTAGAAAAAATGAAATCAATAAAAGGAAATTGCTATGATCTCTTGTCCCATATTTATTGGAAAAAAACAAACATAGATGAGATTGCAAAAATATTTAATTATAAAGACAATCAAAATGCAAGAAATACCTCTTTCAAATGCAGGGAAAAACTAAAATCATTGACTTTTAAAGCTTTAAATAACATAAGATGAGAACTGATATTGCCATATTAAAAGGTCTCTTTCTACCTGTATTTGAGGAATTAACTACGAATGATTCAGATTTTAAAAAATCATTGCCGTTGGAATCTTTCTGGAATTATTTCAACAATGTTTTGTTAGATGTAAAAGAAAGTGAAGAATTTATTAAACAGTTTAAAATTGTTAATATAAATCACTACATCGAAATTTTTGACAACCTAAGAAAAGAGTATATTTCAGAACTTGCACTTGAATACAGCAATGGACATATGAATCCTGCTATAGGATTTTTAATCAAACACAATAATGTCCTTTTCAATGAAGAATTAAGATACCACAAGGATTTAAATATAGCCATATCATTATTGGAACAACAAAATCTTAGGAAGTACATCAAAAATATTGAGCTAGAAGAAAAATTTACAATTCTAGATGATGAAATAGAAACCGCATATAAACTTCTTCAAAAAAATGAAGATGAAAAACTGAAGAATAAAATAAAATCATGGGATTTGATTGATACACCTGAACAATTAGAAGTTGAATTGGTCAATGATTCAACAATCTCGATTGAATTTACGCACAAACAATTACTTACAGACAACAATGTAAATCATCAAGAACTAAAAGAAAAGAAAATTCATATTTCTACTTTTCTAAAATTTGCCATTGCTGCTTGCATTTTTGGTGTAGTTTTTTTTATAGGGAAAGTTTTCTATAATGAAAATAAGCAATTATCAGTAGCTCTAACTGAAGAGCCTGCGAATGCATCTGAGCTTGCACCTTTAGCCAGTGCCGAAATCGAAATTATAGGACGTAAGTTTTCAAGTATAAAATCAACTGCAACTAGTTTAGATGTGATTGAGCAAACAGGTTTAGGCTTTGGACCAACTTCCAAGAAAATTTATCAATTGGTTACTCTTAATTCATCTTTCAGATTAAAAGAGCTAATACTCTATAGAGATTCACTGAGTAATAATAATCTTGCCAGCCATTTAGAAATCAATCAAGAAATAGATTCTTTAAACGCACTTTCAGAAAAGTATATTTTCTTCGAGAATACGATTCAAATTTATACAGACAAATCTGGATACAAATTATTGAATTATAATGATATATACTACCTCCATTATGGCAATTCATTCTACGAGCTTAAACGGAGTAAATCACCAAGGACTCTTTTAGAATTAAAAGACAGTTCAATGCTTAAAATTTTACAAAGAATTGTTTTTGAAAATGCGTAAATTAATTTTTGGAACACAGTTCGTAATTTTATTTTTATTAAATTTTTTAACTACTCAAGCTCAGTCACTAGAAACAAAAAAGGCTGTTCTTACAACCGTATTTAATAAAATTATTTATGCTTATGGCAATGCTAAAGCAGCGCCTGTATTAGAAATAGTTCCGTCTAAAACTCAAGTAAAATATATAGCCTCCTATGTTTCATCTCCTACTCCCACTATAAAAATTGATGAACAGTTATATGATATCTGTACTAAATTTGGCAAGGATAGTCTTAATGCTTTATCAATAATCCTAAGTCATGAATTAGCCCACTATTACAACGACCATAGCTGGTGCAGTGATTATGCTTTTGCGGTAAGAGGGAAAATAAAGATTACTAAAGAAGATAAAGTAACTCATGAGAGAGAGGCAGACAATTTTGGACTATATCATTCTTGTATAGCTGGATACGAACCTTTTCACATTTACGATAAATTAATTGATAGAATATACAAAGATTATAAACTTCAAGAAATCAACCCGGGCTATCCTTCTAAAAGTGAACGAAAGGTCATTTGTGATGAAGCTGAAAAAAAAATTAAAGAGCTATACCCATATTTTACAAAAGGTTTAGAAGAAATTCAAAAAAAACAATTTGTCAGTGCAATTCAGTGTTTTGAATATTTAAATAGATATTTCCCTTCTAGAGAAAATTATAATAATGCTGGCATAGCAAAAACATTATGGGCTTTACAACTGAAGCCTCTTGAAAGAGTTGAATACATTAATCCTTTATTCAGATACCCTATTGAAATAGATGATGATAGTCGCATAAAAGTCAGTGGCAATCGAACTATTGATGAAGATGCCTTAATTATGGATTCATTATTAATAAGTGCTAAATCAGATTTTGAAAAATCAATTCATTTAGATCCAAAATACACAAAGGCTTACATCAATTTAGCTTGTGTGTATGATTTGTTAGGCAATCCTGAAGCAGCGATTGGAAAAATAAAAGAACTCCCTAAAAAGGAACAAAATAGCAGGCAGGCATTTATTTTATTAGGCATAGCATACTATCACACAGGGAATGAAATATTGTCTAAAGAGTATTTTTATAAATCTAAAATTCATGAATAAACTTTCATTTTCTTTTTTTTTTAAAATATTATTATTTAATATGTTATCGCTTATTAATTACGGTTACTCTGTGGCTCAAATTTCAGAAATAAGTCTTGACAGTCAAATCTATTACCTAAATCGGCCATCTGGATTTCATCAAGAACATAATTATAGTTACGAAAGTAGATTATTAGATAGTGCAATATATTTTAATTTCAAAGGAAATGATAACCAAACAATATTTTACTGTCAAAAAATAATAACAGCCGGCAAAGCGAACCAAAATCTAAATTTTTCGTTATCTTATTTACTAGGCTTGTCTTATTTCTATAGCCATAATACACAATTAGCAAAGACGAATTTTCTTATGGCAATAAATACCATACCAAATAATAGCACTGTAGATAGCACTCTAATATATTGTGCTCATATTTATGAGTTATTAAGTTCATGTTATATAAAGACAGATAATATTGATAGTGGTGAATATTATATCAATAAAGCTCTAACTCTATATAATCCTATCAGTCCTAGAAAAATGAGTAATCTTTATTTCAATCTCTCTTTAATACATAATGAAAAAAATGACAAACAAGAAAAAAACACTTTAATTAAATATATTAACATTAGTGAAGATTATAAACTTGAAAATAAAAATGAATACAATTACACTAATGTTCTTGAACGACTTTCATTAATTTATTATCAAGATAATTTATCGGACAGCTCTATATATTATTTAAATGAAATAATTAACACATATCAAAAAGGGCTAATGGAAGATTCTTTAAGAATACCATATATTTATTATGACCTATCAATAGTTTATAAAAATGTAGATAGTATCTTGTATAAAGATGCACTAATTAACTGCAAGCTTACATGTGAAAAATATAATTATTACCAAACTGATATATATAATTTAGTTATAGAATTACTTGGAGTTCAACTTGACAAAGAAAATAATTTCGATGAAGCTGAGAAATATTATAAATATTCAATTGAATTACAAAAAAAATATCCTAAGTCGACAAACCAATTTGGGGCGTTCTATAATCTTGTAAATCTATACATAAATCATCATAATTTTGAGGGTGTAGAGGCTTTAACTGTAGAAATTAACAATCTAAAATATGATAGCTTAAAGATAAAATTATATTTAAGACTGGCAGATGCATACAAAGGAATAGGTTTACTTGAAAAAGCAATTGATTATTATAATTTATATTTACCATTCGCTACTGTTCAGGATAGCATTTCATATTTGAATCTACTAGGCAACTTGTATTTCAAAAAAGGTGCGTATAATTTGGCAAAAGAAGAATACAAAAAATCCTTATCACTCAATAGCGATTCGACAAATCAATTATTTTATGAAATAATACTTCATATTATTGATATTGATATTATTCAAAACAACTTAATAGATGTCAATAATAATCTTAAACTTGTAATTAATAATTATAAGATAATCAATAATTCTTATTTAGCAGCTTTAAAAATATCTACAACTTATTCTTTACTAGGTAATGAGAATGAAGCGATTAAATGGCTTAAGATATCAGAAGAATTAAATTCATATGATAATTATATATCTACTTATATTAAAGCCTGTAATTATCACTTTGAAAATGATTTTAGCAACTCAAATAAATATTTCATTCAATATATTAAGGGAAAGCCCAAATATGATAATGAATCAATGTCCCAAGTATTTTTAATTATTGCTATTAACTATTACTATCTTTTACAATTTGATTCATCATTTAAATATTTAGAATATTTTTTCAATGAAGATATAAATTACCTTAATTCACGAATTAAGGTGCGTGATGAAAAATCAAATATTGAACACATAAGTAATTCTGAAACTTACAATAAATATCTAATTCCATTAATTTCGGACATATCACGAAATAAAATCAATAATAAACAAAGGATACTTAATAGTTATTATAAATTTATACTACACACTAAACAAATAATATTAAAAAATCATCATTTATTGAGTGCTAAAAATAGTGTAGTTCTTAAATTGAATCCGAATGAATATAATTTAAACAATCTGTTGAAAAACCAAAATAATTTCAATGCAATTGAAATAATTAGTCATTACAATGAATTAAATTATGACTCAATTGCATATGATTTTTTGATGCTAAATTCTAAAGATACGAATGTGAAAATATTTTCTATCCCTAAAGGAAACATTGAAATTAATTCAATGTATCAAATTATTAGTGACTCAAATAAAATTAATAGTATGTACAATAATGTCATTACAAATCCTTGTGCGTCAAATAATTTAATTAATCTTTTAGATAGCAAGTGTCAAATAAATAACAACGTTTTCATATCACTTAGCGGTGAATTTCATTTCATCAATATTCCATGTTTACACATAAATAAAGACTCAATTTTAGCAGATAAATATAAAATACATATCCTAGGAAGCACTGCCGACATTGTAAATTATACTCCAACATACTTAAATTTAAAATCAATTAAAGAGGTTAATTCCTTTGGAGATATAGATTATAATAAGTCAAATTCTACTTCTACAGCCTCTTTAATTGAAAACAACATTGGATATCCCCACATAGCAGAAATAGCAACTCGAAGTGGTACATCCAAATTTGGTTATTTGCCAGGTACAAAAAAAGAAATTGAAGATATTGCAAACTTGTGCGACAAAAATAAAATCCCTGTTGTTTCTTACGAAGGCCAAAATGCTTCCGAAGACAATTTTAAAAAATTAAATGGTCAACATGAGCCATATGTACTTCATATTGCAACTCATGGGTATTTTTTTCCAGATCCTATTAAAACAAATCCAACAGCATCAGAATTATTACAAAATAAAAAAAACAAGTATAAACTAAGCGATGACCCATTGCTCAGGTCTGGGTTAATTTTATCTGGGGCAAATGCTACGTGGGGCAAAACCGATTATTTTACAAATACTACAGAAGACGGCATACTTACAGGTTATGAAATAGCAAATACAGATTTAAGTGGATGTCAGTTGGTTGTTTTGAGCGCATGTGAAACAGGATTAGGTGATATTAATGCGAGTGAAGGTGTTTTTGGTCTACAGAGAGCATTTAAAATGGCAGGTGTTAAGAATGTTATCATGAGCTTATGGACAGTACCTGATAATGAAACACCAAAACTAATGAACTTATTTTACAACAATTGTTTTAAAGGAGAAAGTGTACATGATGCACTTCAACATGCACAAAATGAAATGAAAGCCAACGGTTACCCACCATATTATTGGGCTGGATTTAAACTATTAGAATAAAATTACTACGTATATCAAACAATAAAATCAGCCTTTCCGGAGTTTTTTTTAAATATTTTCAAAATATTTTCAAAATTCTGGTTACAAAACATCTTTCCAGTTATTAAGGGTATAATTAAAAACATTTAAAAACTCTTTAAAACAAAAAAAATGAAAAAAACAATTCTTTTCTTCGCAGCAATTCTCTCTTTAAGTACATCTTTCGCACAAGTTTTGGTGGGTGGTTACACTAAACAAAATGGAACTGTCGTAGGCTCTTACTGGAGAACATCTCCAAATAATACACGTGATGACAATTGGAGTACAAAAGGAAACATTAATCCGTACACAAGCATTGAAGGTACCAAAGTAGGTGGATATAATAATTCTTGCTGCAATCCTCCTAAAAATTATTATCCATCAGTTCCAAGGCACAATTATACTACCCGTAATAATTATAATTGGTAAAAATCAACCGGAGTAAACACTAAACCACCCCCAAAGGGTGGTTTTTTATATTTTAAAAATAGTTTAAAAAATATTTTCAAAATTCTGGTTACAAAACATCTTTCTAGCTATTAAGGGTATAATTAAAAACATTTAAAAAACTCTTTAAAACAAAAAAAATGAAAAACTTAACAATAAACACAACAAACAACGCAATGATGTCATTGAATCTTTATAAAGAATGTTTTACTTGGAAATTTGATGATGCAGCTAATAACATAATAGCAGAACCTTTTGTCTTAGGAATGTCAGAAATGATTGATTTTTATGTAAATGACAGTAAAGTTAAAAAAACTACTATAACATTTAGCCATAACAAATTTCCTAAATGTCATGAATTAAATCTTATTCAAGAAGAATTAAATGGTGGTTGGTATTATGATCCATATTCTAAAAGAAAAGGATGGTTATGTCCTGTAACTAGAGTTTATATGAAAGATATTCCTAAAAATATTTATTTTTCAGTACATAATTCATCTTCTAAAAAATCTATCATTAGTCTTTTAAAATCTTTATTCAAATAATTCAATTTAACAATATAAAACTCAAAAAAATGAAAAAAACAATTCTAACAATCATGTTTGCAATAACAAGTTGCATTTTATTCGGACAAGCAAGAAACGGAAATTCAGCAACAGATATTTCAGCTGAATTTAGTGAGCGCATTTACGATCTAAAAAGTGGTTTAACAAAAGATGGAGACTATTACATTATAATCAAAACAGAGAGAGCTTCGGTTTTATATAATTTTGACTCAGATAAAGTATGCACAAACATTGTTATTGTACCCGAAAATGATGGAGCGCTTAATTTTTATGTTGAAATGTACAATAAGCAATACGTTATTATTTCTCCGACAAGTTGGAAGGCTTATACTAATCAAGGCATAGCAGATATTGAATTAGTCTATCCTGAAGGAGGCGGTACCTATTTTATTTGGAAATAATCGAACCAATTACTACCTCTAAAGGTATTTTATACGAATTCAAAAATTTTAAAAATATGTTCAGATTTCTGGTTACAAAACTTCTTTACAGTTATAAAGGGTATAAGCAAAAATATTTAAAAACTTTTAAAACAAAAAAAATGAAAAAAACAATTGAAAAAGCATTAATGTCAGGTAATTTAAATTACAGAATTATTGCTGACAATGAAAGCCAAACAATTTTTAATCTTGGAATGGAATTGGAAAATGGAAATTATGATTGCTATATAGATTTACGAACTGAGGAAAATCAAGTATTAATATATACGATAAGTGCTACAAAAATTCCAACAAATCAACGAGTACGGGCAGCCGAATATATTTCAAGAGCTAACTACAACTTAATCATTGGAAACTTTGAACTTAATTTTGAAGACGGTAAAATTCGTTATAAGACATCATATTTATATGACACTAATTTCCCTAACTCAGAAGAAGTGTTTTTGAAAAATATGTCCGCCTCATTTCATACAATGGATAAATATATTGCTGGAATAATGTCAATTATATATGCAAATGTAAGCCCAGAATCAGCTGTGAATGATGTTGAAAAAGTACTAGATCCTTGTTTAAATTAAAACAGCGAGCAAGTATAAATACAAATTACTCAACATTGACATTCAAAAAAATATGTTTAGATTTCTGGTTACAAATTAACAATCCAGTTATTTAGGGTATAAATAAAACTTTTAAAACTTTTAAAATAATAAAATGAAAAAAATAGTATTTATGTTAATCATAGCATTAACAACAGGAATTTTAAATGCACAAGAACAACCATCAGTATATCATACAAATTCTGTTACAACAGGTACGTTTAATAATAAATTAAAAAAATGGGTTTATGATCCTAAAACTGAAATTGAATTTTCAATTATTTTTAATGAAGCAGTTGTATACATAAATGATGCAAATAATTCAAGATATGTTATAGATGATAAATTTGAAGAACGTACTGAAGGAGATAAAATGCATTTTATAGTTAAAGGATTTGATAAAAATGAAAAAGATGTATTAGTCATTTTAACTAGAAATACAGTAACTGAAAAAAGAACTTGTTCAATTTATTGGACTGTAGCTCAACGTGTAGTTGTATATGATGTTAAATAAAATAATATGAAGAAAACAAGAGATGACATTCAAAAAAAATGTTTAAACACTGTACTTAAATTTCCAAGAGCATGTGCTACTGTAGGAATGGGTGTAGGTAAAAGCAGCACAGTTCGTAATAAATTAGTAAAAAAACGACAAACAAATCTTTTGTTAAAATTTCCATAACGTAAACTGGTTATGCAGCAGCAAATTCGCTTTGCAATAACAAAATAAACTAATGAACGTTTTTGATTACAACTCCCTTTATTCAGAGTAAAACAATTTTCTTCTTTTCGCTGTGACAAACAAATTCATCTTTTAAATGACTAAAAATCAATTTTTTAAAAATATTAAAATATGTCAGATATGACATTGTTTGAATCAAAATAAAATTGAAATTTTACAGGTTTATATTCCAAAAAATAAATTATGCGATTAATTACCAATATTATTTAAGCACAATATTGAGACTCAATAAAAAAACAAACTTAACAAGTGAAAAAACCAAAAGACAAACTAAATGTATCAATAGTTAAAATTATACGTGAATTGCGATTAGCTGATAAAGAAAGTTTAGAAACTTCTTACGTAAAAAAAATTTTAAATCTTGATGTATCAAAAGATGAATTAACCATTTCAATAGGTAAAGTCATACGCGATTTAAGGTTGGCAAATAAAAAAAGTATTGAGACTATTTCAAATGAAATAGAAATTGGGTATTCACAATTATCTAGAATCGAAAGAGGTAAAATAAATACATCAGTCTATCAACTCTATAGAATATTATCTGTTTTAAACGTTCCAATAAATACCTTTTTAAAGATTCTAGTAATTACTATCAGCAAACTAAAAAATAAAAAAACATGAAAATGGTTTTTTCATCTATTATTCGTATCCTCAATTACCAATAATAAAAATAATTAATTCATAACCCCAACCAAATCAAATGTAATAAAGGTCAGCATAACTGCTGGCCTTTTTCATGTAATCGAATTTAGCTTACAAGATGGCTAGTATGCTTTGTCGTCGATGCTTTCATAAATTTTAGCATAGCTAATGTAGCGTTCTTCTGAAATGGTGCCTAAGCGAACGGCTTCTTTAACTGCGCAACCTGGCTCATTAAAATGCAGACAATTGTTGTACTTACAGTTTACCAATTCTTTTTTTATTTCGGGGAAATAGCCCGATAATTCAGCTTTTGAAATAGAGACTACGCCTAACTCCCTAATGCCTGGGGTATCTATTAATTGACCTCCATCTATTAAATCGTGCATTTCGGCAAATGTAGTGGTGTGCATTCCTTTGCCACTCCACTCAGAAACTTCTTGCGTAAAAATATCTTTTTCGGGTAAAATTTTATTCACTAAGGTTGATTTTCCCACTCCACTGTGGCCAGTAACTAAGCTCACTTTATCTTTAAGTAAGGAAAGAAAATCATCCATGCCTTCATTTTTTTCAGCAGAAATTAGCAGCACTTGATAACCAATATCGTTATAGATTTTTTTTACCTCCTTAAAATAGGCTATATCTTCTTCTTCAAGTAAATCCGATTTATTAAAAATAATTACTGCAGGAATTCGGTAGGCTTCGCAGGTTACTAAAAAACGATCAATAAAACCTAAGGAGGTTTTTGGATCTTTAAGGGTAGCAATTATAAGGCTTTGGTCTAAATTAGAGGCTACAATATGAATTAAATGTTTACTGTGTGGAGAAGAACGTACTAAATAGTTTTTTCGTTTATCAATTCCAACAATCATTCCTGTTTTTTCTTCAATATCTTCTAACTCAACAGTGACAATGTCTCCAACGGCAATAGGATTTGTGGAGGTAATGGTTTTATCTAACTTAAATTTTCCTTTTATTCTACAATTGTAAAAAAGTCCATCATCTGCCTTAACAATATACCAACTTCCTGTAGATTTATAAATGGTTGCTTTCAAAAATAATATTATTTCAGCTTAATGCTATACATTTTTGAATTAAAAACAACTGTTGCATCATCATCACAATTTCCTTCACCATAATTTATGGTTCGTAAAGCATGCCCTTGAGGTTGCAACTCCACTTTTCCTGTATTGATGTGTTTACACAATACCCGATCAAAAACGAGTGGTTTCGTAATATTGGTAGCATAATAAATTTTATATTGATTGAGCCCGTTTCCACTTCCAATATATTCAAAAACATCATCGCTCCAAACAGGGGTTGTTGAACCTAGAGTTTGTGTTCTGTCTCTATCTGCATTCCAAACTAAGGTGTCTAACACCAATGGTTTTAAATATTTTCCTTGAGTGATTACTTTATAGTAGGGTTGAGATTCTACATTTCGACCATTATTAGTCATAGAGATCGTTCCAAATACTTGATGTTCATCGATAAAATAATTTTCGAAAGAAATATTTACAATACCCAATGAGTCTGCATATTGATTCCCTGTATAGCTAATCAATATTTTACCTTTTCTATTTCGACCATCGGTACATAAACAATTTACAGCACCAAAATCAATCGTAATTTTTCTAGGCATGCTCACATTATCGTGTGTTAAATTGGTACAATAGTTTTTATAATTTGACAACAGTTCTCCAGTTTGTTTTGTAGCCGCATCATCTGCAATATCGATTGCATTGCTAAATATCATTTCTCCTGTGGTTTGATCAACAGCATAACTCGTATCTGTATCTCGTTCTCTCACACATGAAGCGAAGCAAACTAAACCAATTAAACCAAGAAGCATTAGGTGGGTATATTTCATTTTTCTAGTTTCTTTAAAATATCGATTAAAAGTAGTACAAATCAATTAATTCGGACTAAATATTTTTAAAAATTTACTTATTAAACATTAAACAGGTTGTAAAATAACTAAAAATGAAATTTTCTTTCCCACTATTCGCTTAAAAATTATTTAATTAAATTTTATAGTGGACTCGAAGAATTTACAATTTTATTTGTAAAAAAATAGCCGTAGGCACATTTAGTAAAATGGTCGTTACATTATTATCTGCTTTTGATGTGGTAATTTGAGAACCTTGTCCTTGAAAATCATTGATTGTAGTGATATCTGTTTTGGTATTCCCGTGTTTAAAATAATAATTCATTTCAGTACCAATAAACACTCTTGAATTTAGTTTGTAACGCAAATTCATGGCTGGTCCACCTCCGTATCGGGCAATATTGCTTTTGCTGTTGATGCTTGTTTTTTGAAAATTAAATTCTTGTGCTGTATTTGTATTGTTGTTTAAAAAATCATACAGTATATGAAAAGAAAATTGAGAAGTAAATTTTCGAGTCAATGGAATTTGTTTTTGAACACCTACTCTAAAGTATAAATCATTGATATTCGTTTCTTTTTTTGTATTTCCATCGTTTTCAAAAATATTATTGTACGTATAGCCAAATCCTACATCTACACCCCAATTTGATTGTAAATTGGTAGCGGTATACGTCAATAAATAGGGATTATTTATGGTAGGATTATTATTACTAAAATTAAATACCTGCCGAATTAGCTGATTGGCTTGAACTCCAATAACATGATTCCATTTTTTTTGATGAGAACAGGAAGAATCTTGCGCAGTCGATTGTATAGAAATGAACACACAAAATGCTAAAATTATTTTTTTAAAATGCATGTTTTTTATTTTGATTTAAAAGGGCTAGACAAATTAGGATTCGTGATGGTTTTATAGTCTGTCATGCTGCCTAAAAACGCAATAATTGCTTTTTGATCACTTTCACTAATATTTAATGAAATAGGCGTGCCGTCTGTATTTTGCAAACGATTATCTAAATGACTATTTGCTTTAATATTGTTGCTATAATGTTCTAATACGTCGTCTAAATTTTTAAATCGTCCATCATGCATGTAAGGTGCAGTTACAGCCACATTGTGCAAGTCGGGTACTTTAAATTTTCCTTCATCAGCACTAGCATTGCTCACGTTCATTCGTCCTTTATCATTGCTATTTAAATCTAAACCAATGTTGGCGAAATCTTCGTTCATATATGGACCAGGATTAGGATTATGGCATCTGTTACAATTATAAGTGTTATTAAATAACATTTCTCCTCTTTGTTCTAAGGCTGTTAAAGGTTGTAATTGTGTAGCATTAAACAATTTTGATTGATCAAATCTTGAATTTTGAGTACTAATTTGACTGATAAAAAGACCCATAGCTTCTGTTAAAATGGCCATGTCAATTTTTTCAACATTAAACGCTTTTTGAACAAGTGTTTTGTAATAAGGAGTATTATTTAGCTTAGCAATCAAGGTTTCAGGATTATCCATTCCCATTTCAATGTGATTGGCAATTGGTTTTGAAATCAATGAATTTAAACTACTTTCTCTGCCATCCCAAAATAATGGAGCAGACATTTGAAAACCACCATTTAAAACCGAGCTAAATCCTAAATTTTGAATAGCAATCGAGTTTCTGTGGGTCAATTTGTTTTCAAAACCACGACTTTGTGCTACATCATCCGCAAATGCCAATGCTTGTTTATGACAGCTTGCACAGGATATCGAATTGTTTACAGACAACGCTTTGTCATAAAACAAAACCCTTCCTAAATGTATTTTAGCATTCCATTCTGGAGATGTTGCTTTATTGCCATAATCGGGTTCTTCAGTATCTAAATAAGTTTCTGAGATTGGACTATTTTTAAATTTATTACAAGACACAACGGCAATAAAACTAGCAATCAAACTAAAAGCAAGCATTTTATTAGAAAAGTGCGATTTCATAATTATCATTTTGAATAATAAAAATAAGACATATTTATCAAAAAGACGAATAGTAAATGAAAATGGTTAGTAGATTTTTTAAAAATCAGCAGCTATGGATTGCTTCTGCAAGCGCCTTAATCAAATGATGATCTTTTTCAATGGCATTGCCAACTACAATGATATCAGCACCGGCTTTGCAATTTGCAATTGCTTTTTCTGGGGTAGAAATTCCACCCCCTACAATTAACGGAATTGAAATTTGATTGGAGACTTTTTGAATCATCATTTCACTGATAGGATTAATTGCACCACTGCCAGCATCCATATATAAAATATTTTTGCCTAAAAACTCACCTGCAATGGCCGTGCAAACTGCAATGTCATCTTTGTCATATGGTATGGGCGCACTGTGACTCATATAGGAAACAGTAGTAGGTTTTCCACCATCAATAACCATATAACCTGTCGAAATAACCTCTAACCCACTTGCTTTTATCATAGGAGCAGATACTACGTGGGCACCAATTAACAACTCAGGATTACGACCAGAAATTAACGACAAATAAAATAACGCATCGGCTTCTTTGCTTACTTGAGATGGACTACCAGGAAATAAAATTACAGGAATTGAGCTCAGCGATTTAAATGTTTTAATACATTCATCTAAGTGATTGCTCAACATTAAACTTCCGCCCACAAATACAAAATCTACCTTCGCATCATTACACAATTGAGCAATTTCAAGAATTTGATGCATATTGTTATTATCCGGATCTATTAAAACTGCAAAAGCTTTTTTATTTTGCTTTCGCAAGTTTATTAAATTAATATAGATTGAACTTGAAGTCATAAAGCAAAGATATTAATTAAAATGAGATAAAATAATTAGCACCCATTTTTGTAAGCATATTCGTCTATGTTATATTTATGTTATATTTGCCAATGTTATGATAAAAAAATTGGTATTAACAATTACCCTATTACTTTGTTTTGCCTGTGCGATCAATGCACAAAATTGGGTTTGGGCTCAAAAACTAGGAAACATTAAAAGCGATAAAATCACATCAATTAAAACAGATGGTTTGGGATATATTTATATTGCTGGTTATTTTAGTACCTCTACACCTATTGGCATTAATGGTATTATGCTAAATTTTACTGCAAATTCACATAGTAAAGAAGCATTTATTGCTAAATTAGATAGTACAGGATATTGTTATTGGGCTCAAAGTGGAGGTGCATATTACGATGACAGGATATTAGGTATGGATGTAGATAGTGCAGGAAATAGCACCATTACAGGTACATTTTGGGAAGGTTCTGGCATTAATTTTGGCACTACAAATATTTCTGGGAGTGCATTTGGATGGGGTGATCAATGTTTTGTGGTTCGTTTTGATCCAAATGGAAATATTTTATGGGGTAGTTTCGTTTGTAGTAATTCAAGTGATGATCAAGGTTTGGACGTTTGTTCTGATAATTTAGGCAATAGTTATATTGTTGGTTTTATGTCGGGTGGAATATTATATTGTGGTGGAAATATCGTTACTGCGAATAACCCAAATACTGCTTCTGGTCCTAAACATTGTTATTGGTTAGCAAAAATTAATTCAGCTGGAGTTTTTCAATGGTGTAAAACATTCGGAAATTTACCTTGGGATCCTATTGTAGGCAAATATATAGAAAGAGATATTGCTGTTTGCACAGACAATTCTGAAGGAATATACATTACTGGTGGTTTTGATGGTAGTGGAAAAATTTTTGGAACAAATACTTTTAATAGTGTAGGTGGTTATGATATTTTTGTAATGAAGTACGATACAGCAGGCAATTATATTTGGTCTACAAAAGGAGGAAGTAATAAAGATGATTGGAGCAATGGAATTTGTGCTGACAAACAAGGAAATATATACATAACCGGAGAACATAGAGATTCTTTAATCATGGATACTATATTGGTAAAAAATTACGATAAACGTGATTTATTTATCATAAAATTAGATGCCACAACTGGTAAACCCAAATGGGGCAAACGTGCAGGAAGTGATTATGGTGGAGAAAGAGGAAACGATGTTTGGGCTGACGAAAGTTGTAATGTATATGTTTGTGGAGACATACAAGGAGGAGCTAAATTTGGAGATAATATCCTCACTCCGCCAAATGATAGTTTACAATCGTTTGTTGCCAGAATTTCTCCTGAAGGGAAGTGGATGTGGGTTGCCACTGGTGGAGGCACAGATGATGAAGATAGATGTAATGCATTGGCAAAAGGAAAAGGAAATCAATTATATGCAGCAGGTTATTTTAGGTCACAGTCAACATATGGTTCCAATATGCTTATTTCTGTTGGTTCTAGCGATGGTTATTTTGCAAGATTATACGATTCAATGCTCAATAAAGGTGTCCCTTTTATTTTAAATTATCCAACAAAAAACACACTGTGTTTTGGCGATACAGCCCATTTAAAAGTACCTAAACATGGTTTTTTAAGTATAACACCAGGAACAGGATTTATAACCAACAGTGACACTACTCAAATAATTTTCTCACCTACTACAACAACCACTTATACAATCATTGGTGCAAGTGTTGGAGTTTGTGTGGAGTATGACACCATTTCGTTTACCCTTACTGCATCTTCCAAAAATTTTCAATTATTTTTACCTACTGATACGGTCAATTGTGCTGGAGAAAGCATGGTTTACCCTGTTCAAAAAAGAGATTTTTTACAAGTAACGCCAATGAATGGCGTCGCATTTAATTCAGACTCAACCATCATTACATTTTCACCTTCTGTAACCACAAAGTATAAGGTGTTCGGATATATTTTAGGCGCTTGCCCAGTTTTTGATTCCGTTTCATTTACTGTAATGTTGGCACCAAGCCCTAATATTAATTTTGAAGTGACCCCTAAAATTGCATTGATACAAGATCCTACATTTACCTTAACGAATTATACTACAGGTGCTAGTTCATATCAATGGTTTTTAGGTGCAAAACTTTTTTCAATTTCTACCTCAACAACCGTAAAACAGTTTGAACCTGGAGAATATTGCTACAAGCTTATTGCAGAATCGATGCAAGGGTGCATTGATTCAGGTACAAATTGCGGAAGCATAATAAAAGATGAACGTGTATTTTTCCCAAATGCGTTTTCACCTAATGGAGATTTTAAAAACGATGAGTTTAAAGCTTTCTTATACAATATTGACTTAGATAGAATTACCGATTTTTCAATATTAATTGCGAATCGATTTGGGGAAATTATTTTTAAATCAACCAATCCTTCATTGGGCTGGGATGGAAATTTGAAAACTAAAAAATGTGATATTGGAACCTATTATTATGTTTGTAAGTTTACAACTCCTGAAGGAAAAAAATATGATTTAAAAGGCGATGTTTTATTAATTCGATAAATTCAATGGTAAATCATTTTGTATTTTTTATGATGCTGAGTAAATTTCATATCAGATTCATTTATCATAAAGTTATTCTTTACTTTTGTATTCTATGTTTCATATTCATTCTCCTTACCAGCCCAATGGCGACCAGCCTGCAGCCATCGAAAAATTGGTGAAGGGTGTAAATGACAATGAACAATATCAAACCTTATTGGGCGTAACAGGTTCGGGTAAAACCTTTACCATTGCCAACGTAATTCAGCAAACCGACAAACCGACCTTGGTGCTAACCCACAACAAAACCTTGGTAGCACAATTATACGGTGAGCTTCGTGCTTTTTTTCCTGACAATGCCGTGGAGTATTTCGTATCTTATTACGACTATTATCAACCCGAAGCTTATTTGCCGTCAACAGGTGTTTATATCGAAAAAGATTTGGCAGTCAATGCCGAATTAGAAAAACTTCGTTTGAGAACAACGGCTAGTTTGTTGAGTGGACGAAGAGATATTATTGTGGTAGCTTCGGTTTCGTGCATTTATGGTTTAGGAAATCCCAAAGATTATGAAAATGGAATCATTCGCATTTCAAAAGGTCAAAACTATGGTCGAAATCATTTTTTGCACCATTTAGTGAATGCCATTTATACACGAAGTGCAATGGAGTTTGATCGTGGCATGTTTCGGGTGAAAGGAGATACCGTAGATATCAATTTGCCTTATGCCGATTATGGCTATCGGGTCATTTTTTTTGGCGATGAAATAGAAGAAATTCAGCGAATAGAAATCGTTACAGGAAAAAAAATTGTGTCTATGGATGATGCCGCTATTTTTCCTGCAAACATTTATTTAGCGCCTCAAGACCAAATGAAAAACATCATTCATGAAATACAAGATGAAGCCTTTGCTCAAGAAGAATATTTTAAACGAGAACAAAAATTTGCGGAAGCTCAACGAATAAAAGAACGGGTGGCTTATGACATTGAGATGATTCAAGAATTGGGTTATTGCAAAGGCATCGAAAACTATTCTCGTTTTTTAGATAGAAGGAATCCAGGTGACAGACCATTTTGTTTGATCGATTATTTTCCAAAAGATTTTTTATTGGTGATTGATGAAAGCCATGTGACCATTCCTCAAGTGAGTGGTATGTATGGAGGTGATCGGGCCCGAAAATTAAATTTAGTAAGCTATGGTTTTCGTTTGCCTTCGGCATTAGATAATCGCCCATTAAACTTCAAGGAGTTTCAAGGCATGATGAGCCAAACCATTTTTGTGAGTGCAACACCTGGAAACTATGAATTAGACTTGTGTGAAGGCGAAGTGGTTGAGCAAGTGGTACGCCCTACTGGACTATTAGACCCTCCAATTGAAGTTCGACCAAGCATCAATCAAATTGATGATTTGATGGATGAAATTGATAAACGAGTTGCCAATAATCAACGCGTTTTGGTTACTACTTTAACCAAACGATTATCTGAAGAGTTGTCTAAATATTTGCATAAAATAAATATTAAATGTAAATATTTACACAGTGGCATTGAGGCATTGGAACGAGTAGAAATTCTTCGAGATTTACGATTAGGAAACATTGATGTATTGATTGGGGTAAACCTTTTACGGGAAGGATTAGATTTGCCAGAGGTTTCATTAGTCGCTATTTTAGATGCCGATAAAGAGGGCTTTTTACGCGATGAGCGTTCATTGACGCAAACAGCAGGCCGTGCTGCGCGTAACAGCGACGGCTTGGTTATTTTTTATGCCGATAAAATTACGAAGAGCATGCAAAACACTATGGACGAAACCGATAGGCGACGTTTAAAACAAATTGCCCATAACACGGAGTTTAACATTACCCCTACTACCGTAACAAAATCGATTGAAGAAATTTTAGGACAATCGGCTGTTTTAGAAATAAAAAATTACGACGAAAGCAAATACTATGCATCCAAAGAGGAAGATTATTCAATGGTTGCCGAGGAATCTAAAACGGATTACAAAACAGCAAAAGAATTAGATAAAGACATTGCTCAAATTAAAAAACAAATGGAAAGAGCATCCAAAGATTTAGACTTTATTGAAGCAGCTCGTTTAAGAGACATTATGCTGGATTTGAAGAAAAAAATAAAATAGGCAAAACTTTAACAGTTCGAAATCGATCACATCAGGTTACCTTTTTCAGGAATGGGTATTAATAGACATAACAATTAAAAATAATTAAAAATGAAAAAAGTAAAATTCGCAATCTTGGCATTAGGCCTTGCATCATTCGTAGCTTGTAATGATGAACCAAAAAAAGAAGAAGCCGTAACTGTTCCTGTTGAAAATATGGACACAATTACAACTGCATCAATTGATTCAGCTTCTGCAAAAATTGAAGATGCTACAGAAAATGTAATCAGCGATGCAAAAGATGCTACTAAAGAAGCAACAGAAAAAGCAAAAGAAACAACAGAAGAAGTAACAGAAAAAGCAAAAGAAGCAACAGAAAAAGCAAAAGAAGTTGCAGGAAAAACAAAAGAAGTTGCAGAAAAAGCAGCATCAAATTTCAAAGACGCTGCTAAAAAAACAGCTGCTGAAGCAAAAGAAGCATTTAAAAAATAAGTTATTTTTTTAAACTAAAAAATAGTGTGCTGAATTTGCACTGCACCTAAAAGTTCAGACAAGTTTAAACATAATTTTGACAACAATGAGTTCGATTTTTTATCGGACTCATTTTTTTGCCATTTTATTATCAGTCTAATTTAAAAAAATGCCCCAACTAGCAGTTAACTTATTGGGGCATTTTTGATTTAAAAGACATTCTCTTTTAACTAGGAATCTTAAGATTACAACCTTGATTTCATATTTGCAATATCATCTATTCTTTTTTGAGCGATTTTCATAGCGGCTTCTTGCGCCGTGATGTTTTCATCTTCTGTAAGTTTAAAGATATCTAAAATTCGACCATAGATTTTCTCTACATCTTTCGTTACTTTTTCTTGATTATATGATCCCCCTGCCTCTGCAGCCACATTAACCAAGCCTCCAGCATTAATTAAAAAATCGGGTGCATAAATAATTCCTCTGTCAATTAATTGACGACCATGCACTTTTTCTTCTGCCAATTGATTGTTTGCAGCACCAGCAATAATTGAACATTTTAATTGTGGAATGGTATCGCTATTAACGGTAGCTCCCAAAGCACAGGGTGCGTAAATATCAATATCGATAGCAAGCATTTGAGCTGGTTCTACAAATTCTACTTTGTATTTATCAATGGTTTCTTTTATTCTTTCTTGATTAATATCGGTGATGTATACTTTGGCGCCAGCATTCACTAAATGCCCTACTAAATATTGTCCAACGTGCCCTACACCTTGAACCATTATTTTTTTGTCAGTCAAATCATCGTTACCCCAACGCTTAAATGCACAAGCTTTCATTCCTACAAAAACCCCATAGGCTGTAAAAGGAGATGGATCTCCGCTACCACCCATGTATTCTGGAATTCCGGTAACATGTTTAGTTTCTAAATGAATAAATTCCATATCAGAAGCAGAGGTGTTGACATCTTCTGCTGTAATGTATTTTCCATTTAAAGAGTTTACAAATTTGCCATATCTACGCCACAACGCTTCTCCTTTTAATGAAGGGTCGCCAATAATTACTGCTTTTCCACCGCCTAAATTTAATCCAGAAATAGCCGCTTTATAAGTCATTCCTCTTGATAAACGCAAGGCATCTACCACTGCTTCATCGTCCGAATTGTATTTCCACATTCGAGTTCCACCTAAAGCAGGTCCTAAAGTGGTATTGTGTATCGCAATAATTGCTTTTAATTTTGAGTGCGGATCATTGCAGAACACAATTTGCTCGTGTCCCATTTCTTGCATTAATTCAAATACTTTATTCGACATGTTTTAGCTATTAACTGTTTTAATTATTTTTTATATTTGTTCATCAAATTCTTCAATGCTTCTTCTGCTGAAATTTCCAATTCAGGTGTTTCATTTTTTACTGCTTGTTTTTGTTGATGATTAGCAATATCTTGATGACTGGCCTCATTTTCATCTCTTTTTGGATACACACGGCGCTCTTGCTGTGGACGATCATTGTTGTTTGGTCTGTTGAAATTTCTAGGTCCACCAATCGTTCTTTCGTCTTGATTTAATTTATCTTTTACCTCTTTACATTTTACTTTTAACTCCTCAATTTTTTTCTTTAATGTCTCAATGGTTTCTAAATATTCGTCTCTTTTTTCATAAGAACGCAAAGTAGGCGGCAGTTCTTCCATTCGTTGTTGCACATCAATTAATAACTCTTCCTCTTGTTGTAACTCACGACTCATTTTATTGTAAAACCCCCTGTTTTTAGCCAACCGTTCTGCAGCATCTTTGTTGTTTTCTGCTCTACGTTGGTCTCTGTCAGCATCTTTACGATCAAAGAAATTTTTCTTCGCTTTTAAAAAACGTTCCCAAGGTTCATCTCCATATTCTTTAGGAATGCGTCCAATTTTTTTCCAATCTTCAAAAAGCTCCATATATTCATGGGTTGCATTTTCGAAATCCATGGTGTTTTGGAGTTCTTCAGCACGGGTTACAATAGACATTTTTTTTGCATAATTATCTTCTAATTGCACCCGAATATTTCCATAATGACCATCTTTATTTTGATAAAAATGATTTTTAGCGGCTAAAAATTGATTCCAAACTTCATCACTTTTTTCTTGTGATACCCGACCTATTTTTTTCCACTCATCCATTAAGGCATTGTACAAATCAGTTGTTTTTTTCCACTCCTGACTTTCTTTTAATGCTTCAGCTTGTTCTATCAACGCTAATTTCTTCGTTAAGTTTTCTTCTTGTTCATTTTTAATATCACCAAAATGTTCTTTTTTACGAGCAAAAAAAACATCTTTTGCTGCATTAAAACGAAGCCAAATTTCATCTATACGGTGTTTTGGAACCATACCAATTTTTTTCCATTCTTCATTTAATGCTTGATATTCTTCTGTTGTTCTTTTCCATTCAGCAGATCCCTTCATAGATTCTGCTTTTTCACACAAATCCATTTTTTGGGATAAGTTATCTAATAAATCATTTTCAAATGATTCATATTTAGCTTGTTTTAGTTTAAAAAATGAATCTTTTGCTTTTTCCATTCTTTCTTTCAATTCTTCATTTTTTAAATCGGGAACAATGGCTAGTTCTTTATATTGATTTAAAATTTCTCGAAGTTTTTCAGTTCCTGCTTTCCATTCTTTTGCTTCCAAAAGTGCTTCTGCCTCTACACATAAGGCTTCTTTTTTTGCTAAATTTTCATCAACTGCAACTTTTATGGCAATTTCCAAAATATCCAATTCTGTAAACAAAGAGGCATAATCTCCAATTGATTTGGAGTTGCATAAATAATTTTTGGTTCTAGAAACCTTACCTGCTACTTTAATGATGTCATCTGTTGAGGCAAAATCTTTTTTTATTTCATTTACTTTTTCAACCGACTCAGAAAATCGTTCCTCCATGGAAGCAATGGTGTTTTGATGATTTGCTTCTCTTAATTCACCAATGGGTCTTTCTGCAAACCACTTGTTGGCTTTTAAAAAAACTTGGGTATCTCTTATAAAATAAATATCGTTTTCTATCATAACTATCTTTTGAAAGGGTACAAATGTAATTAAAATTGGTTTATTTTACTCAAAAGCCAATTGTATTTAATTGTCAATTATTTTAAGACATTTTTATAAAAAATTACGGGTGTATTTAATTCGATTTTTTTATGCACTTGTTGTTATCAAATGATTACCATTACCAATGAACTGGGATAAACAATCGGTTCGCCTTCATAGATAAACTACTTTTTTTGATGTGTTTCTATGTGTACTGAAAAATGGTAGGTTGCAATATTATACGAATTAAATCCCTTTTCGCAACCGTGCTACGGGATGGTTTAGTTGTTCTCTGTATTTGGCTACTGTTCTTCTGGCTATATTATACCCTTTTTCGTTTAGCAAATCGGTTAGTTTTTCGTCTGACAAAGGTTGTTTTTTTGATTCTGCGTTGATTATATCATTTAAATAAATTTTTACTTCTCTCGTTGAAACATCTTCGCCACTGTCCGTTGACATAGACTCTGAAAAAAAATATTTTAGTTTAAAAGTACCAAACTCTGTTTGTACAAATTTACTGTTTACTACCCTCGATATTGTAGAAATATCTAAACCCGTTCTGTCTGATACATCTTTTAAAATCATGGGTCTCAATGCACTTTCGTCTCCTGTTAAAAAAAACTCTTCTTGCAAGTGCATAATTCGGCTCATGGTCAGTAGTAGCGTTTCTTGGCGCTGTTTAATGGCATCTATAAACCACTTAGCAGAATCTATTTTTTGTTTTATAAAGAGCAAAGCTTCTTTTTGGCGTTCATCTTTTTTGGTTCCTTTGTCATAATCTTTCAACATATCTCTAAACGAGCTACTCACTCTTAAATCGGGCGCATTTTTTTGATTTAAAGAGAGTTCTAATTCGCCGTTTATATTTTGCACAAAAAAATCGGGCAATACATAGGTTGCAGCCTTATTCGTGATTTCATATATTGCGCCGGGTTTCGGGTTTAGCTTAACGATTAGATGAATAATTTCTTTTAAATCATTGTCTGATAAAACCAATGACCGTTGAATTTTTCCGTAATGTTTTTTAATAAATTCTTCAAAAAATTTATCTATAATTTTAATTGCATAATTAACAACTGTGTTTCTTTCTTTTTTCTTTAATTGCAGCAATAAACATTCTTGTAAATCTTTGGCACAAACCCCTGTGGGGTCAAATTCTTGAATTAATTTAATAACTTCTTTTAATTCGGTTTCTGTTACAACAACATTTTGCCTAAAAGACAAATCATCAATAATAGAGGGAATATCGCGCCTTAGGTAACCGTCTTCATCAATGCTACCAATTACAAACTCGGCTACTTTTAGCAAGGGGGCTTGTAAATTTAGCATATTCACTTGAGCCAATAAGTGGTCGTAAAAAGTAGTTTCAAATTTTGGTTGAAACGAAAACGAGCCATCATCATCTCCATTATTATAAACATCTTTTTGGAAATTATAATCGGCATCCTCATCATCGCCTTCTTTTACATATTCTGCAATATCAATATTTCCATACTCTTCTTCACTGCCATATTCTTCATTACTGTCTGTCGCAAATTCATCTACTTCATCATTTGTTTTTTCAGAAAGTGTTTTGTCGTCAGAATCCTCTACATCTAACTCCAATGCAGGATTTTCTTCAATTTCTTCTTTAATGCGTTCATCTAACAGCAACGTAGGTACTTGCAACAACTTCATTAATTGAATTTGTTGAGGAGAAAGTTTCTGTAAAAGTTTTTGTTGTTGTGAAAGTCGTTGCATAAATACCTAGATTACAAAAATATAAATAAGAACCATAAAAACAACAACTAAATCATTACTATTTTAAGGCTTAGACTAAAACTTTATTTTTTCATTATCTTAGAACAATGATTGGCTTAATATGTATTTCTATATACAGAAATTTGCGTGATGCAAATTGGAAAACTGATTGAAATGATTGCTTTTGAAAAATTCGAACTATTGGGTAATAATTAAATTGCTTCCTTCGTTTCCGATATGTCGGAAAAGCATGAAGCAGTCTATAAACAACTTTATAATTCTGTTGGTCAGTTAATAATATCTACCAAAGAAAATGAAATTGATGTACATAATTTGAGTAGAGGTATTTATTATTTGAAAGTGGGAAATCAAACCAAAAAAGTTGTGGTGGAGTAAACGAAAAAAGGATTTACCGATGCAAATCCTTTTTTATAATAAACTAAAAAACAGTTCCTAAACAGCTTCTGCCAATACTTCTTTTACTTCAGGAATCATGCGTTTCATCATGCCTTCAATACCTGATTTTAGCGTAATCATAGAAGACGGACAACCACTGCAAGAGCCCTGTAAAGATAACGTTACTGAACCATTGTGGTAACTTTTAAATGAAATAGCACCCCCATCCATTTCAACAGCAGGCTTTACATAGTTTTCTAATAATTCTTTTATTCGAGTTACAATTTCAGCATCGTCGCCACTGGTTGAATTGCTTTCAATTGGCTTTACGATTTCATCTTCATTAATCACCACTTTGCCTTCCTCTAAATATTCTTTTAAAAATTCTCGAAGCGATGGAATGACTTCGTTCCAATCTGTTTCAACTGTTTTGGTTAGCGTAACAAAATTACTGGCTATAAAAACTCCTTTTACAAACGGGAAACCAAATAACTCCTTCGCTAAGGGCGATGGCGTAGAGGCTTGCTCGTTTTGAAAATCGATACTTTTACTTGGGTACAATAATTTATTTGCCACAAACTTCATTGTTTCTGGGTTGGGTGTCATTTCTGTATATATACTTACGATAGGATTTCCTGTCTTTAACATGATGAGTAAATTTTTAGCAAAAATACATGTTTAATCTCATTTCAAACGAATTGATGTAAAAATTACATCAATATGACTTTAGTTTATATTATTTTAGTATTTTTACTAATGATAATCTACTTTGATTTAATTTAATAACTTCTTATGCCGAAAATTTTTCTTTTACTGTCATTTTCATGCTTGTTTTTTTTATGTACTATTGAAGCGCAAGTGCCAATTGAGTTTATAGAAAATCAGGGGCAATGGGATGCACCATTTTCATACAAAGGTTCTGCCAAATCTGGGGATATTTATTTACGAAAAAATGGATTTACGATTTTTTTAAGTGATGTTGCTAACGCAGCCAAAATTGATGCCGTTCATCATGGTGGTAAATTGGTTTCAGAAACACTGAATTATCATGCCTATAAAGTTAATTTTTTAAATAGCAATTCATCGGTTACTACTTCGCAAGAAAAATCACAAAAACATTATTATAATTATTATTTAGGTGCTGACCCAAGTAAATGGAGGCAAGCTATACATCCTTCATTGGCTGTAAATTATAATGAACTCTACGATGGAATAGACATGCATGTGTATTCTGAAAATAATAATATAAAATATGATTTGTTAGTTTCTCCCCATAGCGACATTTCTAAAATAAATATTCAATACGAAGGTGTAGAACGATTAAGTGTTGTAAAAAATAAATTAGTTGTAAAGACTTCATTAGGTGAAATGATTGAATCTGAACCTTACAGTTATCAATTTATTGATGGAGAAAAAGTAGCAATTCCTTGTGAATATATTTTAAATGATGGCATTGTTTCTTTTAAAGTGGGTAAAAAATACAATCCAAAATACCAACTCATCATAGATCCCACATTAGTATTTTGCTCATTTGTAGGTTCTGTTGGAGACAGTTGGGGATACACTGCAACGTATGATAGCTCAGGCAATTTTTATGCAGGTGGCGTAATTTTAAATGCGCCTTACCCTGTTACAACAGGTGCAATACAAACTACTTTTCAAGGGGGAATAAACGGTGTTGGAATTGTAGCTTGTGATGCATGTTTTACCAAATTTAATCCTGCTGGCACTGCTGTTATTTATGCTACTTATTTAGGTGGGACAAATAACGAACAGCCTCACAGTATGATTGTTGACCATGATGATAATTTAGTAATTGCTGGTCGTACTTTTTCATCCGATTTCCCAACAGCAGGCAGTGGTATTTTTGATGCAAGTTACAATGGTGGGGGGGATATTTTTATTTGTAAATTCAATGCATTAGGGACAAATTTAATTGCATCGAGTTTTATTGGTGGTACTGGTGAAGATGGTGTAAATGTGCATGTTGAAGAAACCCTTATTGGTGGTTTAAAGAGAAATTATGCAGACGATGCAAGAAGTGAAGTAATTGTAGATGCAAATAATAATATTTATGTTACCGGGTCGTCTAAATCGGCTGATTTTCCCAAAATGCCAGCAACCAGTTCTACATTTGGAGGTCAGCAAGATGCAGTAATATTTGAAATGAACCCGAGTTTGGGATTAATTTGGAGTCGATTTTGGGGAGGTACCAATAATGATGCAGGTTATGTTTTATCAATCAACAAAACCAATCCGTTAGAATTATTTGTAGCTGGAGGAACCGAAAGTACTGTAAACATGCCAGCTGGATCATTACATACTACCTATCAAGGAGGCACAGCTGACGGATTTTTATTAAAATTTAATACGACCACGAAAGCATTAACTGCAGGTACTTATATTGGCACCAATGCGTACGATCAGATATATGGAGTTCAAACAGACGACAGTAACAATGTTTTTATAACAGGTCAAACTTTGGGTGCTTACCCAGTTACAGCTGGAGTTTATTCAAATCCCAATTCGAGTCAATTTATTTCAAAATTAAATAATAATTTATCTTCTATTTTAGCAAGCACTGTTTTTGGGAGAGGCACAACCGCTACTACTGATATTTCAATCAATGCATTTTTAGTGGACAAATGCCAAAATGTATATGTTTCAGGATGGGGCGGATTATTAGGTGGTTTTAATGTTGCTGGTTCTACAACCAATAATTTACCAACCACAACAGGAGCAATTCAAACCACAACAGATGGTCAGGATTTTTATGTGATTGTTTTAAATAAGAATTTTTTAAGTTTACAATATGGAACATTTTTTGGATTAAACGGTGGTGGTGGCGAACATGTAGATGGTGGAACAAGTCGTTTTGACGAAAATGGAGTAATTTATCAAGCAATTTGTGGAGGATGCGGAGGAACAGCTATTCCAACTACTTCAGGCGTTATTTACCCTAATAATTTAAGTCAAAACTGCAACTTAACTGCACTTAAAATAAAATTTGATTTTCAAAATCCTGATGCAGATGCTATTGCCAGTGGTGATTCTGTGGGTTGTGCTCCATTAGTAGTGCAATTTCAAAATAGCAGCACGAGTGCTACCGATTTTGTTTGGAATTTTGGAGATGGTTCACCTACAACAAATAATTTAAATCCTACCCACACATACACTACGCCTGGCGTATACACCGTTTCTTTAATTGCCAACAATCCAAATGGCTGTACTGTGAGTTCAGATACCGATTATATGACTATTGTAGTAAAAGTAGATACCATTCATGCAAATTTTACCGTGGTAAAAGTTGATTCTTGTAATCCTTTTACTGCAAATTTTGTAAATACCAGCACCTCCAATTTGGCTAATAATTCGACTACAATATACACCTGGAATTTTGGTGATGGAACAGGGTTTACAGGCAAAAATCCACCGATGCATACTTTTCCTGCTATTGGTATTTATACCATCACATTAACCATGACGGATACCAACGCCTGCAACAGTCCTTCTGTTTTTACCGCTATTGCGAATTATAGTGTGAGTAATATGTCTACTGCGTTTAATGCACCCGATAGTGTTTGTTTACCTGCCAATGTATTTTTCATGGATCAATCCACCAATGCTACCAGCTGGAATTGGAATTTTGGTGATGGAGGAAACTCAACTACTTCGTCTCCAAGTCATACTTACACAACTCCAGGAGTTTATACTGTTTATCTTATTTCCGCAAATCCAGCAACATGCAATAAAAAAGACACTGCTCAACAGCAAATTTCTATATTTAGCTCACCCACTGCCGATTTTACTTGGAGTCCTAATCCACCGGTACCCAATACACCTATTGAATTTAAAAACTTTTCTACAGGTGCAACAAGCTATTTATGGAACTTTGGAGATGGCACTTCTTCAACCAATAAAGATGTTGTACATAATTTTTATGCTGATGGACTTTATGATGTTTGCCTAACCGCAATAAATGAAGTAGGTTGTAAAGACACTGTCTGTAAAAAAGTAAGAGGAATAGTTGTCCCATTAGTAGATGTTCCATCTGGGTTTTCGCCGAATGGCGATGGGGTAAATGATGTAGTGTATGTAAGAGGTTATGGCATTGAAAAAATGACATTTAGAATTTTTAACAGATGGGGTGAAAAACTATTCGAATCAACAAATATGTTTGATGGATGGGACGGCAGATACAAAGGAATTATGCAGGAAATGGAAGTATATCAGTATACTTTAAATGTTACCTTCTTTGATAAAACAAACACCACAAAAAAAGGAAGTATCACTTTATTAAAATAATTATCATGAAAAAATTACTCCTCTTATTACTTTCTTCTTGTTGTTTTACTACATCAACATTTGCACAAGGACTTCATTTTTCTCAATACTACAATGCGCCAATGCTTTTAAATCCTGCAAATACAGGATTAATTCAAGATTATGATTGGAGAGCAGGCATAAATTATAGAAATCAAGGAGCAACTATTCCAATTCCTTATAATACATCAAGTGTATTTGCCGATGTGGCATTACTAAAAAATAAATTAGAAACGAGTTGGATTGGTGCTGGTTTGGCTGTTTGGCACGACGTAGCAGGAAAAGGAGATTTGGCCTTAACTAAAATTCAAACAAACTTAGCTTATCATGTTTTATTGAGCGAAAAAAGCAGTTTGTCTGCCGGGTTATATAGCTCTTTTAACCAACGAAGTGTAGATTTTAGCAAACTAACTTTTGATAGACAATGGGATGAGTTTTCATTTAATACAACCCTTCCATCTGGCGAAACCAACACCACACAAAAAACTACTTTTTTTGATTTAGGCGCAGGGATGAACTTTGCTTTTTATAACAATTCTAATTTTTACTTAAAAGCCAGTGTTGCTGCGATGCACATAAACCAGCCATTGGAAACTTTTTATGGCGAATCAAATAAAATCGGACTAAGGCCGCAACTTAATTTAGAAATTATTTACAAAGCAGGTGGCAAAATCATGTTAACTCCATCTGTGTATTATACTCGTCAAAAAAAGGCAAATGAACTCGTTACAGGAACGCTTGTAAATATTAACGCCAGTAACGATATTTCTATAAATTCAAACGAACTAATTTTAGGTACATACTTGAGAAACAAAGATGCAATAATTGCGGTTGCTGGCTATAAGTTTGGAAACAATAAATTTATGTTTAGTTACGATCATACCATATCACAATTAGCACAAGGCAACAATGGGGTAGGCGCCTTTGAATTATCATTGATTTTGCAAGGAAATTTTAAAAGGTCAACCGAAAACTCTAAAACATATGGCTGTCCTCGTTTTTAAATTTTAATACCATTATTGAATAGAATACTTTTATTTTGCAGACAATAAAAAAAATATAAAAATGGCTAAAGGTTCCACAATACAATTAGATGTAGAATTAGATGAAAATAAAATGCCCGAAAAAATATATTGGCAAGCTGCAGAAGGGGGTGTCGTTAATCCTTTAGAAGCAAAAGCCTTTATGTTGAGTATATGGGATTTAAATGAAAGCGCAGCACTCCGCATTGATTTATGGACTAAAAAAATGATGGTTGATGAAATGAACGATTTCTTTTTTCAAACCATGATGACTATGGCTGATACCTACGAACGGGCTACCAACCAAAAAGAATTAGCTGATGAGATAAGAACTTTTTCGGCAGGATTTAAAGTAAAAATGGAAGAAGAAATGAAGAAGAATCAGCTTTAAAAAAGTTGGCTGATGTCGGTTGTTAATGGTATGAAAGCAAATGGGCAAAATTCAGCAAGCAGTTTGCAATCAGCAGTTCTTTATTAAACTAAACTTCTAAACGCTAAACCTCTAAACAAAAATTAACCCCAAATAACTAATAATTAAATATTAAAAAATATGTCTTTAGAAATAAATATCATGACAGAGTTGAAAGCAGCAATGATTGCAAAAAACGAGGCTGCACTTCGTGGATTAAGAGCTATAAAAGCAGCTTTACTATTAGCGAAAACAGCTGAAGGGAAAGTAGGTGAAATAACCGAAGACGATGAAATGAAAATTTTACAAAAATTGGCAAAACAACGTAAAGATTCATTAGAAATTTTTGTAGCTCAAAACAGAGAAGACTTGGCACAAAAAGAACGTGATGAATTAGAAGTAATTGAGAAATTTTTACCTAAACAAATGACGGAAGAAGAATTGCGTGACGCTATACAACAAGTGATTGCAGAAGTAGGCGCTACATCGGGTGCCGATTTGGGCAAGGTAATGGGAACTGCTTCTAAAAAATTAGCTGGTAAAGCAGACGGTAAAGCTATTTCGGCAATGGCTAAACAATTGTTAGTCTAATGGTTTTCGATGGTATAGTTTTAATATTGATTTGTATTTCTTTTTATCGGGGTTGGAAAAAAGGAATTCTATGGGCTATTTTTTCAATGGTTTCTGTGGTAATAGGCATATTGCTTTCATTGAAATTATCGCATCAAGTAGCAGATTATTTGTTTAAACAAAACATCATGACCAGTCAATATACTTTGTTGATTTCATTTATATTAATCTTTGTATTGGTCGTTTTTCTTTTTCGTTTTGGAATCAAATTAGTCGAAAAAATATTAGATGCCGTTTTGCTCGGTTGGGCTAACAAAATATTGGGCGGTGTACTTTATTCTTTGATGACCATTTTCATTGTTAGCACCTTGGTTTGGCTATTTAATCAAGTAAATATTTTAGGCCCTGAGTTAAAAAAAGATGCTAAAACATATACTTATATTGAACCAATTTCTCCCAAAGTGATTAAGCTCAGCTCAGACTATCTTCCTTTAATGAAAAATTTATTTGAACAAATTAAAGGGCTAACACAAGGAGTAGCAAAATGAAAATAGATTAATCATAAAATCTGAAACAAGTTTGTTTCGGATTTTATGATTAATAACACCAATATTCTATTTTCCAACCCACAAAAAAAATAAATGCAAAAAATAAATTCTTATTGCCAATTTAAAATGATTTTTTAAATGCAGCTTCAAATTCGAAGTACAAAGGAAAATCTTGAAATTTAAAAAATATTTACTTCACAACCGACATAAGCCTGCATACAACTATATTTGCAATAGATTGAAAACAAAAGATATTATATCATTAGCTAAAAATGCGATTAAAAGCAATCGCTTACGAGCAAACTTAACAGTTGCTATAATTGCTATTGGCATTTCTGCATTAATTGGCATAGTAACTATTATTGAAGTACTAAAAGGCTCTATATACAATAATTTTACGAGTATGGGCGCAAACACATTTACGATCACATCGCAAAGCATTTTAGCAAAATCTAAAAAACATGGAGGTAAAAAACGCATCAATCAAAGCGAAACCGAAAGTAGAATTTCATTGCAAGATGCCGATAATTTCATGCATTATTTTCTATATCCAGCAGAAGTGAGCTTGAGTGTAATGGCAAATAATGCAGCCACGATAAAAAAAGGAACAAAAAAATCGAATCCCAATGTAATGGTGATGGGCTCCGACGAAAAATATTTAAAAGTATCAGGAACCAATTTAGCAGCCGGAAGAAATTTTACGACTACCGAAACGGCCTCTGGAGTTAATTTTTGTATTTTAGGAAACGATATTGCAACTAAATATTTTAACAATGTAGAGGAGGCTATCAATAATACAATTTCTGTAGGAGATGAAAAATATAAAGTGCTCGGGGTAATGGAAAGTAAAGGTTCGAGCTTTGTAAATCGCACCGACAATATGGTTATTATACCTATGCAAAATGCTCGTCAGCGATATGCCATTTCGACTAAATCAGCAGTTGTTTCTGTTTGGGTAAATGACATCAAATATATGAATATGGCTTTAGATGAAGCAGAAGGAGCCATGCGTAAATCTCGAAAATTAAAAGTAAATGAAGAAAATACGTTTGCAATTAATAAAAATGACGAAATAGCTAATTCTTTAATCAGCAACCTTCGTTTCGTTACCTTGTCGGCTAGCTTAATCGGCTTTATTACGTTGTTGGGTGCAGCTATTGGTTTAATGAATATTATGCTTGTTTCGGTGGCCGAAAGAACACGTGAAATTGGATTATCAAAAGCCATTGGAGCCAATAGCGCAACCATTCGGATGCAATTTTTAACAGAGGCTATTTACATCAGTTTAAAAGGTGGTTTGATTGGCATAACAATAGGTATTTTGATAGGTAATTTAATTTCATTGGTATTAAAAACTGATTTTTTAATACCCTGGTTATGGATATTTATTGGTTTTTCAATTTGTTTAGTAGTGGGTTTATTGGCTGGCATTTATCCTGCTATAAAAGCCAGCAAACTAAATCCTATTAATGCATTGCGTTATGAGTAATGCATAAAAAAAACCGACTCTAAAGTCGGTTTTCAAATTCTAAAAAGTATGATTAGTTTTCTGAATTTGAGGGATCGTTGTCTTCAACTTCTAGCAATTCACCAGCAGCAGAAACTACTAAATGAGCGCTTTCTGGCATGGCTTCTTCAGCTAAAGTGGGTAAAACAATTTCTTGATTTAATATTTCTGATAATTTAGGTAATTCGTCTAAATTATTTAATCCTAAATAATCCATAAAACTTTTAGAGGTTGTGAAAAGCAATGGTTTTCCAACTGCGTCTTCCATTCTACCTGCAATTAATATAAGTTCTTTTTCTAGTAATTTTTGTACCGAATAATCAGAATTTACACCTCGAATATGTTCTATGTCTGTCTTAGTAATTGGCTGTTTGTAAGCTATAATAGCTAATGTTTCCATGGCAGCAGTGGATAATTTTTTCGTATATTTTTCGCCATTTAATTTTGCCAAAGTGGGATAAAATTCTTTTTTGCTTAAAAACTGATATCCACCACCAATTTGTTTGACTTCAAAAGGATAAAAATCAGCTGCATATTTTTCAACAATTGCCTCTAAAGCATTGGGTAATTTAGCTAAATCCAATTCATCTTCAGATTCAGTATCTTTTATTAATTGAGCAATATCAATAGCCGTTAATGGTTTATCGGATCCAAATATCAAAGCTTCACTTTGCAACATGATCTGTTCTATCGTCATCGTACTTTATTTTTTGTATCGTAAAAGTAAAGTAGTTTTAAAAAATAGTAAGAAATAGTAATTCACATTTGTGGGTAAGTATTTTTTATTACTTATAAACAACTAGGAAAAAAATTTATTGAGCAATCCAAAATTCAGGATTAAGTTTAGAAGAACCTCCATTTATTCCAGCTTTCCAAATTTCAAAATGAAAATTGGCATTGCCCTCGTCATTAATCATAACTGTTCCAATTTTTTGTTTTAGCCCAACTCGGCTTCCTTTAGAAACATTTACACTGCTGAGTTTTCCATACACAGTATAGTATGAGCCATGACTAACAATAACTGTGTTTCCAGTTCCTGGTAATGATAAAATAGAAATAACTTCACCAGGATAAACGCTTCTTGCAGTTGCACCTCTACTTGTTCTAATATCTACACCATAATTTTCAGAAACAATATTAAAAACAGGGTGTTTATTTTTCCCAAAATGCTCAACCACGTATCCTTTTTCAACGGGCCAAGGCAGGCGACCTTTGTTAGCTTCTAACGTATTAGTTAACTCTCGTTCAACAGGCGTTAATGAATATTTAAAATCATCGCTAGCCAATGCTTTATTAGTGGCTTTGGGCTTTACTGGTTCATCATACGCAAGTTCCAACTGTTTTTCTTTGTCTGTTTTAGCCAATGAAGGATTATAACGAGGATTGTTATAGGGTTGTGCATTTGCATTTCGTTGTTCTTGAATTTCTCTTTTCTTTTTATCCTCTGTCAATCGTCTTTGATACTCTTCTTGGCGTTGCTTTTCTACCAATAAATCCCGTTGTTTTTCTTCTTGTTGTTTTTTAGCCTTTGCTAATTGTTGTTCTTGCGCTTCTTGTCTTTCTTTCTCAATGGCTAATTCTTTTTCTCGTTCAATTCGTTTGGCTTCTTGCATTTTTGATGCTTTGCGCTCCTGCTCTTCCCGTTGTTTTCTATCTTGAACTAATTTTCGTTCTTGCTCTTCCCGTTGTTTTCTTTCCTGCACTAATTTTTGTTCTTGTTCTTCTCTTTTTTGTTTATCAAGCAATGCTTGTCGCTCTCTTTCTTCAGCTTGCTTTTTTGCTAAAGCCAATTTTCTATTTTCTTCTTCTAGCTTTCTTTTTTGTACTAAGGACTCTTCTTGTAACTTTTTATTTAATTCGGCTTTTTTAAATGCCAATTCTTTTTGTCTGCGTTCTTTATCTATGCGCATTTTTTCTTCCATTGCTCTTTTTTGTGCAATTTCAATTTCTCTTCTAATAACAGTGGCTATCGCATTATTTAAGTTTTCTGCTTCTTTTTTCTTTTTAACTAAGTCAAGTGTTAATTCTTTTTCTTTACCTTTTATTTCAGATACAACTTTGTCTTTTTGAGCAGTTTCAACCTCTAATATTTTGCTTTGCATTTGTTGAGCTTGCAACACAAAATCTTTTTTTTGTTTTACATTATTTAAAACAGTTATTTTATTATTTAGTTGCTGGCTAGCAGAGGTGATTTTCATTGCTTGATCGGCTCTGTAACCTCTATACTGTTTCACATAATGTAAGCGCCTAATCGCATCATTAAAAGAATTTGAAGAAAATAAAAAAACAATTAAATCCGATGAAGTCCTATTTTTATAGGTATATCGAACCATTTCAGCGTACTGTTTTTTCAAAGTATCTAATGCTGTTTTTAAAATGGTAACGTCTCTTGTAGCAATATTTAAATTATTGTCAATAATTGAAATTTCACTGTTTATGTTCCCAATTAATTTTTGTCTAGCAGATAATTTGGTTTGCAATGTTAATAACTCGTCTACACTGGCTTTTTTGTTTTTTTGCAGAGAAACTAATTCATTTTGTGTTCGTTTTATTTCTTCAATAATAGATAATCGCTGACTTTCCAACTGCTCCCTCGAAAGGCCTTTTACTTTCGAATTACGAACAGGCTTTTTTACAGAAGATTTCTTTTGAGAAAAACCAACTGAATAAAACAGTGTGCAAACAATAAAAATGGTTAAAATTTTATTTATCAAAATATGAGTATAGCTACAAAAATAATTTTTTAAATGATAGAAGTTGTGAAAATTATCATAAAATGAAAACTAATTTTTATATTACGATAATACTGTATTTTAGTGGCCTATTTAATTTCAATGACTTCGGCATCTTCAATCTCATTTTTTGAAGCCGTTTTTAAGGTACCATTTTTCATTACTTTATTTTGTAAATACCAAGCAATTGTGAAAGTTGGGATTATGTCTGTAAAAGGCAATATTTCTTCTAAAAATGAAAATGCACCACCTAACATGCCTCCTAAACCTCCAAATGCGTGATAGAAAATATAGGCCGAAAAAGGAGCCCATACAACATCAGACCATTCGCCCAAAGCAGGAATGAGAAAAGATGCCATACCTATTAAATCCATGACAATACAAAAAAGCAAACTTGGCTTTTTAAAAAAAAGAGATGCAATCATTTTTTCCATAGTATGCTACTTACAAATTATATTCCAAACTTAAATGTATGTAATAATGGCAGTTGATTTATTTTAAGCAAAATATTATTCCTTCAATAATTCTTCTAATTTTAAATCCAATGCTCGTCCCCTTAAATCTGTAGCGATTATTTTCCCTGTTTTATCTAACAACAAAGTTTTCGGAATTGATGGTACATGATATAACTCATTGACTGCACTTTTAAATCCTTTTATGTCTGAAACATGAATCCAAGGCATTTGATATTGTCTTAATGCAGCTAACCAGGCTTGTTTTTTATCGTCTAAAGAAACACTTACTATTTCAAATCCTTTATTATGAAATCGTTCATAAGCAGTTTTTAAAAATGGAATTTCTGCTTTACAAGGTCCACACCAACTAGCCCAAAAATCAATAAGTACATATTTATTTTGACTATAAACTTTCGATAAGGTATGTTTTATATTTCCGGTAGAATCTGGCAGTGTAAAGTCGGGGGCTAAATATCCTACTTCAACCGCTTTTAACTTATTCATCAGTTTTGTTAACTCAACTCCATAAAATGATGTTTTTCCTTTTCCTTGTAATAACTGATACATGGTATCTGCACTTTTAGTATTCACATTTCTATCATTTGAAATGGTACTAAATAAAACAAAAGAAGAAACTTCGGATGTCTTGTTATCTTTTAAAAAACTATAAAAATTATTTTTAGATTGAATATTAATTGCATTTAAAACTTGAGCAATGCTGTCTTTATTTGCTCCCTCAGTATTTATATCTTGTTGTAATTTTGCTGCTAATTGTTGCAAAGGTTCATTGGCATTAATTAGTTGGCGAAAAACATCTTGCGATTTAGAGCCTTCCAAGGCAGTAACCTGCATTTCTTTTCGTTTCAATTTTATATTAATTGTTGCATTGGGGTCTACAAAAAATAATTGATAATGATTGGCTTCATCCATTAATACAAAAGGCGTAGCTTCAGTAATTTCACAATTGTAACTAAATAAACCTTTTGTAATTAAAATAGTATCTATTTTAGATGACGTTAAATTTCGAATAAACACAGTTCCCTCTTGCATATCCAAAATACTCGCTTTTATGGTGCAATTATTTTTCGCAATTGCATTTGAACTTATAATAATTGTTGCAAATAAAATTGCAATCGAAAAATGTTTTTTTAGCATTTTTTCTTATTTAAAAATTTCAGATAATTTATTTTCTAAATCTTCTCCACGTAGGTTTTTCGCAATAATTTTTCCGCTAGCATCAATTAAATAATTAGAAGGAATAGATTGAACACCATATTTGGCAGCCACCTCTGATTGCCACCCTTTTAAATCACTTACGTGAGTCCAAGTTAAATTATCTTTTGAAATTGCCTGCAACCATTTATCTTTTTGATCATCAAGTGAAACCCCTAAAATTTCAAAACCTTTAGCATGAAATTTCTTGTAAGCTGCAACTACATTTGGATTTTCGACTCTACATGGACCACACCAACTTGCCCAAAAATCAATAAGCGTTACCTTACCTTTAAATGAAGAAAGTGAAACGGGTTGATCATTTACATCATTTAATGTAAAATCTGGCGCCAATGATCCTTCAGTAGTTGAACTCAGTTGTTGTTGTAATTCTGCTAATTTTTTTCCGTAATAGGAAGCTTTTACTTTTTGGTCTAACATTGTATTTATTTGCTCCACATCTGCCAACGTTTTATCCATTTTTTCGTTCAAATAATTGATTCCGATAAAAGCTGTCGCTATACTTGATTTGTTGTTCGTAATAAATTCGAGTTGCTTCTTTTTCAAATCTGCATCCAGCGCAAAAAAGTTTTCTTGTAAGGAACTTATTAACTGTTGATTGTTTTCATTGGCCTGAGCTAATTGTCCTAACGAATCCATTTGAGCCATAATAGGTTTTCCTAGTGCTAAAAATTGTGCATATACTTCTTGTTCTTTTCCACCTTTTATGTCAATACTCTCAAGGTTGTTCAATTGATAATTCAATATTGTTTTTCCTGGTTCTACCACAAAAAATGCATTATTTTGATCAGCACCAAAATTAGCCATATACACTGTTGGTTCGGTTGCAGTTCCTTCATAAGTAAATTTATCGTTTACCACTTTTACGGTGTCAATTTTTTGTATATCGCCAGAAGGGATAAAATAAATTTCTCCGGTTCCCATGTTTTTAATGGTACCTGAAATCGTAAATTTTTGATTAGTTTCTTTACAAGAAAAAAGAACAACCATTAAACTAATGAACGTAACTATTTTTTTCATTTACAAAGTATTTCTGCAAATGTAAATTGTTTTTGGTATTAAATCTCACAGTAAAAAAACAACTTATTTCTATCCTTTTTTCACTTCCTTCGCCCAAGAATCTTTTAAGCTAACCGTTCTATTGAAAATTAAATGTTCTGCCGTGGCATTTTTATCTAAACAAAAATAGCCTAAACGAAGAAACTGAAACTTATCATCAATGGTTGCTTTTGCTAATGTTGGCTCAATGTATGCTTTGTGAATAATCGTCAAACTATTTTCATTGATCGTCGATAAAATGTCTTCTTCCTTACCAGGATTTTCTACCTTAAATAAACGGTCATACAAACGAATTTCGGCTTCTTTGGCATACTTGCAATTCACCCAATGAATAGTGCCTTTCACTTTGATGCCACTTGTATCCTGTCCACTTTTACTTTCAGGAAAATAGTTACAATATATTTCAGTGATATTTCCGTTTTCATCTTTTTTGAAATCATGACATTGAACAATATACGCATGTTTTAAACGAACACTTAGGCCTGGTCCTAAACGGAAAAATTTATTTGGAGGTGTTTCCATAAAATCATCACGCTCAATCCAAATTTCTTTTCCAAAAGCAATTTCGTGGCTTCCACTGTTTTCGTCTTCCGGATTATTTTCGGCATGCAACATTTCTTCTTTCGCGTCTTCGTAATTCGTAATCACTAATTTTATTGGGTCTAAAACAGCCATTCTGCGCAGCGAAATTTTATTTAAATGCTCACGAACACTATGTTCCAATACCGACATATCCACTAAATTATCACGCTTTGCAATGCCAATGGTTGTACAAAAATTACGAATACTTTCTGGTGTATATCCTCTTCTTCTCAATCCACTTATGGTTGGCATTCGAGGATCGTCCCAACCTACCACATGATTTTCTGTCACTAATTGTAATAATTTTCGTTTGCTCGTGATGGTGTAACTCAAATTTCTACGTGCAAATTCATATTGATGAGAAGGATAAATTTCTAAATTTGCAATGCACCAATCATACAACGCACGATGAGGAATAAACTCCATCGTACAAATAGAATGTGTAATATGCTCTATGCTATCACTTTGACCATGTGCAAAGTCATACATCGGATATATGCACCATTTGTCTCCAGTGCGATGATGTTTTGCATGCTTAATACGATATAAAATGGGGTCACGCATCAACATGTTGGTATGCGCCATATCTATTTTTGCTCGAAGCACTTTTGCGCCATCTTGAAATTCGCCATTTTTCATTCGAGTAAATAAATCCAAATTTTCGGCTATGCTTCTGTCTCTGTTT
>JBILBN010000120.1:0-4739 GCA_044353665.1 Chitinophagaceae bacterium
AAACTAATCGCCAGGTGGGTCGCCTTTTTTTCTGTAATCAATTTAATTTCTAGTTTTAAATTTATTATTTTATCTTTATTCTGCAAACCTAAGGTTCGCAAAGCCCGAAAACGTTGTGCGTCATGCAAAAGACACACGCTGCAATCTAAAATATATTGATTATATGGAAATCTCAAGAGAAGAGTTAGTTAAGTTATTTTCTAAAAAGCGTACATCTGAATTATTAGACATTTTATCCAATAGACAAGACTACACAGAACTTGCTGTGCAAGTTATCAAGGATGAAATTGAGAAACGGGGAATAGAACAAAATGACATTGAAGAGTTTCATGCTAGTAAGATTGTACAGCAAGATGAGAAAATAAAAAAAGCATACTTTTTAGAACTCAAGTTTGTTGAAAAGTTATTAGTCTATTTCGGATTTCCATTACTATTTTTTGGATTACTAATTACCCTTGGAGCTAAAAATTACTTAGAAAAGGAAGGTTTCTTTATGAAATTGAAGCAAGCAAAATTATTTCTGATAATAAGCTTTGTTTCTTTGATAATTACAGGTATAATGCTTGACTACGTTGACAACATTTACCTTCTTAGTGTTTGGATTGGAGGTTTTGTTATAGCGATACAGATAGATAAAAAAGCTTCTGCAAAAAGAAAAGCAGAATTTATAGGAATTTATGGACAAGAGCATTTTAATGAGTTCTACGGTCAATAAAGAACTTATTACCGACTGCATGAACGCACAACAGCGCATAAGCCTAATGCGTGCGATATCACTTTTCGGTCGAAGTCTCTCATCTGATCTTTTGGTTGTTAATTTCTGCGAAGTACCTTTGAATCCCCGCACTGAGGCCTATGCGCAAACCGTTATGGTGTATTAATAACTAAACAATTTTTACAATGAAACTAACGATTTTATTTTCAGGTATAATTAGTTCACTCATTTTTGGATTTTTATTTGCTGGCCTTTTTGGCGCTTTTTGCTTTGCCTTATTACTTACTATAACAATCTATTTATATAAAAAAAAATGCGGAATTAAATTTTCTAAAATAGGGATAGCCGGCTTTTTTGTTACTTTCTATATCCTTGGGTATTTTTTAATGTATATAGGGGGGCTAATTGGAGCGGATAAAGAAATCACAAGAAAATTAGAGTTGATAAAACTCCAATTAAATTCAAAAGGATATAAGACACGCTGGATAATTATATCTCAAAAACGACTTTCATTTTTTAATGACCTATTACCCAATAGCGCTAAAAACAAAAAAAGCCCCTCATGGCATTTAAAAGGCAAGGCAATCGATGTTTATGTTTTTGATATTAATGGTGATAATTTATTTAATAAGGAAGACATATCCATTATTGAACAAGCAAACAAGGTTGTGGAAAAAGAACATCCAGAATTAATTGGAGGATTGGGGGATTATTTCCTCGATAAAAATGGATATTTTACAAAACACATGATCCATTTTGACACACGTGGATATAGACATAGATATCCCAAATAATATTAACACCCCATAACAGCGTGTAAGCAATAGTATGAAGAACATAGTAAAAATTTTAAAATTTGAAAACAAGGCTTATCTATTGATTGGCATATTGCTATTAATTGCCTTTATTATTAACGTGACAATCATTGGAGTTTGCCCATATCCAGATTGCATACATCAAGTATATAGAGAAAATACTTCACCCTTATACATTTCAGCGTATTACCTCGCCTTATATGGCTTGCCATTATGGATAATATTGACTACCTTTTTATTGTTATTTTATTCAATTTTTAAAAGAATTGTTTTAAAGGACAATGAATATAACATTATTATTTTTAGACTTTTTTGGTTTATTTTATCTGGACTTATCATTGTAGTACTTTTTGCTTTTATTTTTATTGTAAGTTATTCTAATGGCAAATTTGACTTTTGGATGTTTCCAAAAGATAGTGGAGAACTACTTCTCATTATGCTCATAATTTCATGCTTGCTTGTAAGAAAAATACTGATAGAAAGGAAGTAGAAGAAAATGTAACTACTGCCTACAACAGCACCTAAAAGAAATTGGCGGTTCAGTGATAAAATGAAGCTTTGTACTTAGTATCAAGTTCTGTGCTGGCAGACAGTTAGCCCAGCTAGTTCGAGAATGGCTGTCGCAATGTCTTTGACTTGTGCCAAGTAATACAAGTATGCGTTTTAAAATATTTGTTTAAATTTGAAAATTATACACATGAGCACAGGTTAAAAACCTGCGCTAGCCAAAGTGTGTTAACCAAACTCGGACTAGCTGGGGAGTAATTCTGAAAATCCATAAGAGTAGTAATAATAATTAAAAAAATGAAAATGAAAAAAGTAATGACAATTTTTGGAATAGTACTTTTTGCTTCAGCAATACTGACTAGCTGTGGTGGAGGTTCTAAAAAAGAATCTGAAAATAAAATAGTTAACACATCAGTTGATTTATGTAAATGTTTGACAGAGCCAGGAAATTCAGAATGGGCGACAGAAAATAAAGACGCTTGTCGCGATGCTATAAGTGAGGAATTGGGTGTAGAAAATTGGGAAAAGGTAAATTTCTCTAAAGAACCGGAGCTGAATCGAAAATGGGATCTACTACTTGAAAAATGTGCAGGCAGTAAGCAGGTGAAAACAGGAGTCGAAGAAATTGATAGAAATAGTGAACTCGTGAAAGAAATTGGAACCTCTTATGGCTATGTTTGGGAGTCTATCAACACTGAGGCTCAGATATACACTACACTTGCCTTTCATGGGTTAATATTTAGAACTACGGCTTATTCTATGAATGGCAAAACAAATTCAGAAGATTTCACTAAAGTCATTGATCTTTCTGGAAAATGGAATGCTATCAATAATATAAACGCTGAGGGTGTATATGAACAAAATAATGTTTACATTAGTTGGAAATTCAACGAGGACTATTCAAATTTAACAAACAATAAAGGTGTTGTTTTTCAAAGAGTTAAGGTAAAATAACCAACCCATAACTGCGTGTAAGCAATATTGCCTTGCCGCAGGCGCAACACAAGGCAACATCGCCTGCACATGAAATGTTAAAAGCAAAGTTTTCGGCCATATTGCTGTCTCACTAACCTAAAGTAAAACATAATGCTCAAAAAATGAAGATTCGCTTATCGTTTTTTTAGGGTTATTTAGAAAAGCTAAACGAAGTAGATGCCGTCAAAATAGTGCGACGCAATTGCGATGATTAATGAATAAGGCCTCGACCCCCAAAAACAACTTTTCATTAAATTACAACTCTTTTTTTTTATCTAAAAAATTGGTATTACCTTCGCACATCTTAAAAAACTAATTATTGGTTTTTTTATTATTCATAAATTAATTTAAACAACAAAAATGGCAGATTTACGCTACCAAAGAAATTTCGGAATTGCTGCGCATATTGACGCAGGAAAGACAACTACGACTGAACGTATTTTGTATTACACAGGGGTTAACCACAAAATTGGTGAGGTACACGATGGTGGAGCAACCATGGATTGGATGGCTCAAGAACAAGAGAGAGGTATCACTATCACAAGTGCTGCAACTACTTGCTTTTGGAACTTCCCTATGGAGCAAGGTCAAAAAATTGCAGATACAAAACAATTCAAATTTAATATCATTGATACTCCCGGTCACGTTGACTTTACCGTAGAGGTAGAGCGTTCTTTACGTGTATTGGATGGTTTATTAGCGTTATTTTGTGCAGTTTCTGGTGTTGAGCCTCAATCTGAAACCGTTTGGCGTCAAGCAAATCGTTATAAAGTTCCTCGTATTGGTTTCGTAAATAAAATGGACAGAAGTGGTGCTGATTTCTTGAACGTGGTTAAACAAGTTCGTGAAATGTTGGGTGCTAAAGCCGTTCCATTGCAATTACCAATTGGTGCTGAAGATAATTTTAAAGGAGTGGTAGATTTAATTACCATGAAAGCGATTGTTTGGGATGATGCTACACAAGGGATGACTTTTAAAGAAGTGCCTATACCTGATGATATGGCTGATGATGTTGCAGAGTGGAGACAAGCGTTAATTGAGGCAGTTGCTGATTATGATGAGAATTTATTAGAAAAATTCTTTGACGATCCGAATACCATTACAGAAGACGAAGTACATGCTGCTATTCGTAAAGCAACCATTGATATTTCTATTATTCCAATGATGTGTGGTTCTTCTTTCAAAAACAAAGGAGTTCAAACAGCATTAGATGCAATTTGTCGTTACTTACCTGGACCGCTAGATATTGAAGCAGTAGATGCAACAGATCCTGATACAGGAAAAGAATTAAAATTAAATGCTGATCCAAAAGCACCTTTCGCTGCATTGGCATTTAAAATCATGACGGATCCTTTCGTAGGTCGTTTGGCGTTCTTCCGTGCTTACTCTGGTCGTTTAGATTCAGGTTCGTATGTATTGAACACCCGTACTGGTAAAAATGAGCGTATTTCTCGTATCATGCAAATGCATGCCAATAAACAAAACCCAGTTGATTTTATCGAAGCTGGAGATATTGGTGCAGCTGTAGGATTTAAAGATATTAAAACAGGTGACACATTGTGTGATGAAAAATTCCCAGTAGTGTTAGAGTCTATGACTTTCCCTGAACCCGTTATCTCTATTGCAATTGAGCCTAAAACTCAAGCAGACGTTGATAAAATGGGTATGGCTATTGCTAAATTAGTAGAAGAAGATCCTACTTTACGTGTAAGAACAGACGAAGAAAC
>JBILBN010000012.1:0-47704 GCA_044353665.1 Chitinophagaceae bacterium
CGTTACTAATTTCCCTTTCGACATTACATCAGATACTTTTTGCTTCACATTTTTTTCAAAACGCAAATCTCGATTGGTCAATATTCCGACTAATTTGTGCTTACTGTCTACAATTGGAATTCCTCCAATTTTATTTTCTTTCATGATGCGCAATGCATCGCCAATGGTAGCATCTGGGTGTAATGTAATTGGGTCAACGATTAAACCACTTTCACTCCGTTTTACTTTGCGAACCATTTCAGCTTGACGATCAATAGACATATTTTTATGTAAAATGCCAATGCCTCCAGCACGAGCCAATGCAATTGCCAATTCTACTTCTGTCACAGTATCCATGGCAGCAGAGATTAATGGGATATTAATTTTTAATTTTTTGGTGAGTTGAGACGTAATATTTACCTCCCTTGGTAAAACCTCAGAATATGCAGGAACTAATAATACGTCATCAAATGTTAATCCCTCTTTTACGATTTTAGATAGTGTAGCCATGCGCAAATATAATTATGAATTATTAATTATGAATTATTAATTACGAATTACGCAATCGAAAGTTATTTTATTCGAAAATATAATATTTTCATAATGAAGATGACCAAATTTTCTTTTTACTAAAAAATAGCATAATTGATAACAAGAACATTGGCATCCAAATGACATTAAATCGATCGCCTTGAAAGTAAGAAATACCCGATGTTATAAAACAATAATTGCAATAAAACAGTAAAATAAAACTTAAGAAAACAGCATTATTCACTTCTATTTTCTTTCCAAAAATTTTAATTACAAGAAAAATATTGAATAATACCATTGCAACTACAAATAACATATTCCAAATTCGAGTGTAATCAAATAATCGTTTTCTGATCTCTTTATCTATAATTTTATTTTCTGGCATATCTCTAATAAATGTATTTCCAGTATGGAAATTATCTACTAAGTTTTCTGCAAATACAAAAATAAAATTGAACGTATGATTTTTTAATAAATCGGAGGTTTCGTTTTTTACAATTTCATGATTGATTTCGAACAATTTTTCAGCATCCATTTTTTCTAGTTTCATAAACAATAAACGGTCTCTTTCACCCATTAAATAGAGTTTGTCTTTCCCTTGCAATTTTGCTACAATGGCTGTGTTCAAGTATCTGTACATTGTTACATCATCTATAAAAGAGATTTTGTACAAGCCATATTGTTGCTTCATTTTATAAGCTTGAAAACCTATTGTTGTAAAAAATAGGACCACAGAAAAAATGAAAGCAAGCCTGTTTTTTTTCTTAACAATAAAATATAAACATAAAATAATTCCACAAATTATATTGAAATAGAGCATGCCTGGTCTAAATAAAGTAGCAATACAAATTGCTAAAAATGACAATAACAAATACACTGATTGTTGTTTATCAAAATATAAATGAATACAATAAAAAGAACCAACCATTAAATATAAAAATCCAATTTCAGTCATTACATGAAATGCGAAAACGACGTACGTAATATTGATCAGTAAAAGTAATACTGCCCAAAATGCTTTTCTGTCGTTGGTATAAAAAGCAATTATTTTATAAATAAATTGAAAAGAAAGTAGGAGTAAAATATTTTGAATAATATATACAACCCAAAAAAAAGCTGGTGTCAACTTAAACAAGGAATAAGGAAATGCTAAAAAACCAGCATATCCAAAACATCTTAAAGAATGGGCTTTCATGCCATTCAGCATCAACTTTGTAGCATCAATATAAGAGTAAGTATCAAACGATTTATGATATTCTACATCGGTTAAATGAAAAATACCCAACGTATAATTACAAAATAATACGATAGCTACATAAACAAAAAACAGGATTGAGAAATGCTTTTTCAATCCTGTAAATTTATAAAAAGAATTTAGATTACTATTTTTATTTATGCAACGCATTCAAAACAATTCCTTTCACATCGCTTAGTTGAACACGCGCTTGCTCCATGCTATCTCTGTAGCGAATCGTAACGGTCCCGTCTTCTTTTGTTTGATGATCAACAGTCACACAGAAAGGAGTTCCTAAAGCGTCCATTCGTCTGTAACGCTTACCAATGCTATCTTTTTCTTCATAAAAACAAAGGAAACTATCCCGACATTCGTTCATTAAATCTTTCGCTATTTCTGCCAATCCATCTTTTTTCATCAATGGTAAAACAGCTAATTTAATTGGTGCAATTTTAATAGGAAATTTCAACACGACTCTTGAATCTTGTTTTTCAGGTGTGCTTAAATCTTCTTCTTGATACGCATGAGCTAATGCACTTAAAATCGTTCGATCCAATCCAACAGAAGTTTCTACAACGTATGGGATGTAGTTTCCATAAGGCTTTCCAGTGGCTTCGTCAATATCATTATCAAAATATTGCATTTTCTTTTTGCTATATAATTGATGTTGCGTTAAATCAAAATCAGTTCTAGAATGAATACCTTCCAATTCTTTAAACCCCATCGGAAAATCAAATTCAATATCACAAGCAGCATCTGCATAGTGAGCCAATTTTACATGGTCATGAAAACGATATTTCGCCTCCATACCCTCCAAAGGAGGGAATAAAGACAAATGCCAATTCATTCTCACTGCTTTCCAATGCTCGTACCATTCTTTTTGAGTACCAGGGCGAACAAAAAACTGCATTTCCATTTGTTCAAATTCTCTCATACGGAAAATAAAACCACGGGCAACAATTTCGTTTCTAAATGCTTTGCCAATTTGAGCAATACCAAAAGGTATTTTCATACGACCCGTTTTTTGAACGTTTAAAAAGTTCACAAAAATTCCTTGTGCTGTTTCAGGACGTAAATAAATCGTATCACTTTCTTCTGCTACCGAACCAACTTGTGTACTAAACATTAAGTTAAACTGACGAACATCGGTCCAGTTACAAGTGCCACTCACAGCACATTTCATTTGGTTATCTACAATTAATTGTTTTAAACCTGCAAAATCATCTGCTGCTAACAAAGCATCCATTTTAACTAAAATCTCTGTACCTTTTTCTGACAGCTCTTCCACAAAACCTTCAATCAAATGATCAACACGATACCGTTTTTTACTATCCAAATTGTCAATCATTGGATCGCTAAAATTATCTACATGTCCGCTGGCTTTCCAAATGGTTGGATGCATAAAGATAGCAGAATCAATCCCTACAATATTTTCATTCATATACACCATTGATTTCCACCAATGGTCTTTGATATTTTTCTTCAATTCCACACCCCATTGACCATAATCATAAACTGCACTTAAGCCGTCATAAATTTCACTAGAAGGAAAAATAAATCCATATTCTTTACAATGCGCTATAATAGCCGGTAAATTATTTTGTTCTGTTGTCATAAGTTTGCGAAGATAAGAAGTGTTGTCGGTTGTCGGTTGTCGGTTGTCAGTTTTTTTTGGAAGTCGAAGTCTTTTTCTTTATGCATCGAATTTGCGTCGCACATTGAGACTGCATTTTCATTCTTCAACGATTAAAGTTGTAAAATCAATAATTTAATATAAAATTTGTATTTCAATACCACGAATGCCAGCACACGAAACACTAAAAATTCTTCAACCAATTATTCATTATGGATTGCATTTTTTGTTTCCGGGTTTATTGGCTTGCTTCTTTTTTAAAAATGAATGGAAAAAAGCTTGGTTCATTATGATTGCTACCATGCTTGTCGACTTAGATCATTTATTTGCAACACCTATTTTTGATCCCACTCGTTGTAGCATTGGTTTTCACATTTTACATTCTTATGTAGCCATTGGCATTTATTTTTTATTCCTTTTTATCCCTAAAACGCGACTAATTGCTGTTGGTTTGCTTTTTCATATGCTTGTAGATTGGCAAGATTATTTGTGGAGTCATTATTTAATGAATAATTAAATATTGGATAGGAAAAGTACAAGAAAGTTGATTCGTTGAATGGTGCCAACGCCTCAAAGGATTATTAATGAAAATGTCCTTGACCACAAAAAAATGCATTTTTATGCTTAATGCAATTTTACTTTTTTGTAGCTTGGTTGCAAAATTAAAAAAGACCCTTTTGCAAGAGTCTTTTTTATATGATTAATCCTTTTTTTCAGGATTCGTTTGTGCTGGATTATTAGGTGCTTGTTTGGGTTTGTTATGATTATGCACTGGCTTTTTAGCATTCGGGTTTTGCGGTCGTGGTTGTACAGTTCCATCCGCATTTACAAGAGGTTTTGGCTTTTGATTTGGATTGGGTTGTTTTGGTTTATTGTCTTGACCTAAATTTGCAGCCAATTCATCCAACGATTTAGGTTTTGGTGCTGGATTTGGATTCGCATTTGGGTTTGGTTTTGCATTCGGATTGGTTTTTTGATTTGGATTCGGACGTGGACCATTTCCTTTTGCATTTGGATTCGAATTCGGCTTGTTTTGCTGATTTGGGTTTGGTTTCTGATTCGGATTCTGAGGACGTTGGTTTGGATTGCTTTCTTTCGTTTTTTGATTTTTCTTTTTTGAAGAACGCTCCAACGATTTCAAACTAATTTGTCCAACTACATCTACATAATCCATTTTTTCAGCAATTGCTGCTTTTTTGGCAACCTCAACAGCTTGTAATTCATCCGGAAAAATTCCTTTTGAATTTAATTCAATGATTTCAATCACTCGTTCTATTCGTAAAGGATAAAGTGTGTTGCTTTTTTCAAAGCTATACCACATCAAATTTTTAAAGATGTCCTTCTTTTGCAGATATGCAATTCCATTTTTGATTTTAATGCGTTCTGCATGATCAGGAAAAACCCGAAGTGCATCCATGTAAGTATCTAACTCATAATTTAAACAACATTTTAAACGGCCACATTGACCCGATAATTTGGTTTGATTAATGGATAAATTTTGATACCGAGCAGCGGTTGTACTCACCGATTTAAAATCATTTAACCAAGTACTACAACACAACTCACGTCCACAACTCCCAATTCCACCTACTTTTGCTGCTTCTTGACGAATACCAATTTGGCGCATTTCCACTTTCACTTTAAAATCTCCAGCAAAACGCTTTATCAATTCTCTAAAATCTACACGGTCATCAGATGTATAAAAGAAAGTTGCTTTTCTACCGTCGGCTTGCATTTCTACTTCAGCAATTTTCATTTGCAAATTCAATTCTCGTGAAATTACACGAGCACGAATCATCATTTCTTTTTCTTGTTTTTTGCTTTCATGTGATTTCTCTAACTCCAATTCAGTGCTGAGGTGTAAAATTTTACGAATGTCATCGCTGTTTTCTTTCACTCCTTTTTTCTTCATTTGAAGCTTCACCAATTCGCCTGTAACACTTATCACTCCAACATCATAGCCTCCTGATGTTCCTTCAACAGTCACAAAATCCCCTTTTTCATAATTTAGTGGGTTTTGCGTTTTGAAAAAATCTTTCCGACTGCCATGATTAAAACTAATTTCGATGAACGGATAAGGTTTTGAAAAATCTGAAACTGGAATTAAGCTCAACCAATCATGTACATTTAAACGGTTACAACCTCCACTTTTACACGAACCATTATCTTTACAACCAGTAGGAACACCGCCTTTGCTCGTTCCACAACTACCACATGCCATATATTATTTCTTTTACGAATTAATTAAAAATATTTTGAAATTTCTTTAAACAAGAAAATTCATGTTTAAGCCACTGCTTTTTTAAACAAAAGCAATTGCTGAATTTGTAAAGATAAGGAATGAAAAAGAATTTTCGCATTTGCATTTCGCTCAATTTGATAGATGCATTCCTCTAGCAAGGTAGCCACTTTATCTACTTGATAATCCGACATCTTTTTTGCAATTAACGTATCTAAAATTTTATATTCTGCTTCTAACAACGAAACATGCGCTTTTCCAACTTGACGATATCGCACCAAGTTCTCCAATAAATTGACAAAATACGTAATGAATTTTTTTTGAGTTTCTTTATTGTCTGATGCAATTTGATTGACAAATGCCACAATTTCCAAACCTTTATTGGCATAAATTCCATTGAGGAATTGTTTTAAGTAACCCAACATATCATCATCTTGATCATTGATTAATTGCAACGCGTAATGATAATTTCCATTAGCTAAATTGGCTATTTGCAATGCTTTTGAAGGTTCAACTTGATGCTTAATTAATGCTTCTTGAATTTCATTATTTTTTAATTTTGATAAATTAAATAATTGCGTTCTTGATTGAATGGTCAATAACACTTTTTCTAATTGCGTTGCTACAAAAATTAAAATGGTTTTTGCAGTAGGTTCTTCTATAAATTTCAACAAAATATTTCCTTCACTGCCTAAATACTCAGGTCGCCACATGATGAACACTTTATATTCACTCATAAACGTTCTTAACTGCAACTTTTGAATAATTTCTCTACACTCTAACGCAGTAATATTTCCTTGTTTTTCGGTTTCTAAATAATCTAACCAATCTTTATCGGAACCATAAGGATGTGCCAACACAAATTCTCTATACTCAACAATGTAATCATTACTTACAGGAATTTTTTGTGGATTTAATTTGGCTGTTGGAAACGAAAAATGCACATCAGGATGTTGCATTTTTGATAACATGGCACATGATGTGCAATCACCACATGAATCCACATCGGTTTTATTCGCACATTGAATATATTGCGCCATAGCCAAAGCCATAGGCAATCCACCACTGCCATCATTACCCAATAACATCACAGCATGTGGCATTTTACCTTGCTGAATTAAGTAAATAATTTTTTTCTTTAAATCTTCTTGTCCTACTACGTCTTTGAATTGCATTTTACAAGTTGTCAGTTGTCAGTTGTCAGTTGTCAGTCTTTTACAAAAACAAACAATAAACATTCTACAACTTTTAATATTTAATTTTATAAAATTCAGATATAAAAAAATTTGCTGAGAATTTAATTAGTTTATTCTACTTGCATTTTTTACCCTTGCACTTTAGAGTTTGTCACACTCATTAATTCTTCTACGGTGCGTTGCATTTTATCTACCGAACCATCTAAAAATATTGTATTTCCTTTTCCGTTTTCTGCAAAATGTTTGATCGATTCAGTCCACATCGAAAATAAAATAAACGAGGCATCTAATTTTGCATCTTCCATTTCTTTTGCTGCAGAAGCCATACCACGTGCTACTTCTTCTCTGAAAAGAGCTACCCCTTGACCTCTTAATTGTGCTGCTTGTTTTTCTGCTTCAGCTGAAATTTTAATTGAATTTCCTTCTGCTTCAGCTGCTTTTGTTTTGGTAATTAATAACGCTTGTCCTTCATTTTCAGCTGCTGCTTTTAAGTTATTACTACTTACCACACGAGCCATTGATTTCATAATTTCTTCATCAAAGAAAATATCATTGATTTGCAAGTCAATTAAATGATAGCCCCATGCTTCTAATTGAGCATCAATTTGATCTTTTACATGTAAATTAATTTCATTTCTTAAGCCTAAAATTTCGGATTGTCTCTTAGTAGCTACAAAAGCACGAATAGATCCTTCAATGGTTCTAACTAAAGCTTGCATTAAACTTTTGTCGTCAATAAATTTGAAGGCAACATTTTTTATGGCTTCTTCATCAGAACTTACCACAGCATACAACAACATGGCTTTAAAGTTTACATTGGCTTGATCTAATGTAATTGCCTGAAATTGCAATTCTACTGAACGGTTTTGAATAGATATTTTTTTGAATATCACTTCTAAAAATGGAACTTTAAAGTTTAAACCTGGCATGGCTAATCGTCGATACTTACCAAACATGGTTATAACGGCTATGGTTCCTTGTTGAACGGTAAAAATACCGGTGAAAAGAATTGCTAATGCAAGCAAAACTAAAATAATAAGTCCTGTTGATAATACTGGCATTGTTTTTATAATTTAGAAAGTAAAAATACAGTTTTAATTATGAATTGCGAATTATGAATTTTGAATAGGTGAAATCAATTACATAAGGGTAGAATTATTTTTCAATAATATAAGCATTGTGTTTTTTCAATCCAATAATTTGGGTTTTCAGTGAAGGTAGGAATTGAACTAATTCTTCCAATTTACTTGTAATAGAATTTAATGTAACAATCGTTACTGGGTATTTATCAAGATTTTGTTGAAACATTAATTTTTTATCAATTGTGAGTAATACATCAAAGTTGTTTTCAGTACAATAACTCATCAATGTTCCATTTTTTATTCCACTTAAATTTAATTCCCTAATTGTAAAAACATCAAATTCATCTAAATGTATTTTTAGACGTTTAGTTATACATTCATCAAGCAAAATTTTCATTCAAAATATTTGTAGAGTTTTCTATTAATCGTTGTGACATATCCAATAATTTTATGACCTGATTTCTTGTCACACCCTCAAAATCTTCTAAAAAAAGTTCTATGGTTTCTCCAGTCTCAAGATAATCAAAAAGGTTTTTGATTGGTACACGAGTTCCAAAAAAAACAGGTGTTCCACCTAAAATTTCAGAATCAATATTTATAATATTTCCATTCATAATATAAATTTAATAATCTTATTGTTAAAGGTACATTTTTATATATTAATATTACTACTATCTTTACAAAAAATAAAAAAATGTCAAATTCAGAAACAACCAATTTAATGAAAACATTTGTTCCGAATAAAGGAATGGGAAAAATTAGTTTCACAAGCACAGAAGAAGAAATTGTTACTATTTTAGGCAAGCCGGAAACCAGAGAAGTAATAGAAGAAGGTGATGGATTTCATTCTGTTGAATTATATTTTGACCAACAAGACATTTCTGTTTTTTTGCATTATGATGGAAAAGATTTTGAATACTTGTCGATTCACTCTAATAATTTATTGTTTAATGGGATTGATTTTAGTAAAGAAAACAAAACAACTATTGTAGATAATATTGAAGCCTATTACGCTGCCAATAAAATAAAAATGGATTTAGCGATCGAAAAAGATTTGCCAGAATATGTTTACACTTATGACAATATTGGTTTGACCATTTGGTTTGAAAACGAAGCAATCGTAGATATTTCGGTTGAGTTGCCTCAATAAGAAATGCGTACTCTTCGTTAGCAATTGATTGCGGCAACGATTGAAGAGGAAATCCTTTTTGCTTGCTTTGAAGCAAAAAGATTGGAACAAAAGCGTGTGTGCCGCCCAAAAAAAATTATAACACATCATCCTTTTATCCTTCTCATTTAGGAGAGTGAACTAAAAGGAATTAATAATTTCCTGTATATTTTCTTATAAACCATTCTAACGAAAGGAACAGAATGAGTAAACCAAACAACCATTTCCAATTGATGAGTGGCTCAGTGTTTACCTGTGTTCTTAAAATGGTTTTGACAGCTTGGTTGTTTTTTATTTTGTCTTTTATCGACATAATTTGTGAGGGATATATAAACGCACCTCCATAGTTTTTTGCCAATTGATTGAGCATTCCAAAATCGGCTGTTGTATTCACGTCTTCAATATTGATTGCGACAACTGAAAAGTTTCCTGAAGCTGAATAATTTTTACCATTGTAAGCGGTTTGACTTGTGTATGCATATTTACCTGCTGCTAAATTTCCTAACGACATTGAATATGAATTTCCTTCTTTGTTTAAAGTATATGTTTTCTTGATATTGGCTTCATCTGTGATGGTTAAATTCACATCTGGTGTATTGGTGAGTTCGTAGTTTTCGTTATATAATTCTGCATCAAAAGTAATGGGTTCGCTTTCTGTAAATACCGATTTTTGTAGCGTTGTTCTGAATTGTTTTTTGTCGTGTTTGACAGATAAAAATTGTGCTGTTTTTAAAATGTAATCATCTACCAAATTTTGATTTTTGTGTTGTTGATAATCAAATAAACGCCAACGCCACAAACCTTCTCCTGTTGTTACTCCAATTCGCCCACCATTGTTTTGTTGTACAATCCATAATGGATAATTGGTGTTTACAGAACCAATTTTTTGGGTCATCAAAACTTGAGTATTGGCACCTGTTGTATACTCTCCAAAAGGGGTTGCTAAAGGAGGCAATTGCAATAAACCTGTTGTATTTGATAATGTAAAATAAGAGAAATCTTTATTTAAATTAGCAGATGCATCATTTAATGACATTCCTCTTGGAGCTATTTGTAAGCAAGTTTGCGCTTGATTAAATAAAGGAATTGCAGTTTGCGAACCTGTAAAAAACCACAACGAAATTCCTAATTTTTTTGCTTGTTCAATGATACTATTGGCATTATAATTTACAGAAGGCAAATTATGTAAAATTACTAAATTATAGTCGCTGATGTTGGCATCTATTTTTTGTGCAGTTTTAATATCAACTTTAAAATTTTTATTTTTAGTTAAAGCTTCTTTTAATGCAAAAATATCTGGATGAGGTGCATTGGCAACAACCAAAACACTTTGTTTACTGTCCAACACTTCTACATAAATATCTTGTGCATTGTTGGCAATATTTTGATCCCCATCAACTTTTGAAATAGAAATTGTATAATGTTGAACACCCACCGAACGAGCATCAATAATTGTTTCAATTGACTTTGAAAAACGATCATCTATTACCGAAAATTTTTGCGTTGCCACTACCCTATTTGCTTTATGACTAAATACCGAAACATTGACTGACGAACCTTTGCAAGCATAAGCAGACACATCACTTCGAATGGCAAATTGATCTCCTAAATATACAATTTTATTTGCAAAAACCCTTGCTACTAAAGCATCTCGTTGTATGGTTGTATCTCCTAATCCAATTGAATACACCACTCCTTTAAATGGATACGTACTATTTAATGGGGAAGTTCCTTTATTATAAATTCCATCAGATGCTAAAATAACAGCGCCTAAATTTTCATTTTCTAAGGTAGTCATTATGGTTTCTAACGGAGTGGATAAATCACTGCCGTTTTCATTATATTGAAAATGCAAACTATCCTTTAATTGATTGCCTAATGAAAACGTTTTTACGTTATACTCTTTTTGCAATTCAGCGATTAACTCAGTTACATTTTTTTTGTAAGCTACACTATCAATTTTCTTAAACGCATTTTTTATAGAAGCCGAATTATCTTGAATAAAAACAATGGTTGGTTTGTCTTCTTTTTTTTGAAGATATTTTAAAATTGGTGACAATAATAAAAAAGTGAGCATTCCAACTGTTAAAAAACGAGACAATATGACCAAGATAAATTGCCAAGTAAAAGTAAAATTACTTGCCTTTTTTACATATAATGCAAACGAAAAAATGACTCCTACCAAAAGGCAGAATACAAGAAACCAGGTCGGATATGCAAACGAAAAATTCAATGTAATTTAATTCTGTAAAAATGTAAATATACTTTAATAATAAAATTTACAACAACCCATTATCTTTCATTTGAATTTTAAATGCTTTTAAAAACAATGCACCCATATTTTTATGAGGAGGAACATAATCATTAAATTTATCTTGCAAAGCAGGTGTATTCATTTGTTTACCAACTTCCTCCCATAATTCAATCCAGTTAATATCTTTTGATTGAGTTAATCTTGTATTGATGGCTCTAACGATAGGGTCATTTACAAACATCGTTCCTGTTTGTTTACTCGAGATAATATGCGCATCTTCTGATTTTTCTAAAATGGATGATAAATTGTGATATCCTCCACAAGAACCTAAAACAATGATTTTATTATCGGATGTAACATTCTTTAGTGTAGTTGATAAATGATAACTGTGCCCACGATGCACTAAAATAGAAGGCTTTACGCCATTCTTTGCTAACATTACATTTAATTCATTTTGAGCTTCTTCATCTTGTGGCTCTTCTAAAGGCAAATTAGCATACATAGTTACAGGAGAACCTTTGGTAGATGTGAATGTAGTCCATTTTGGACTTTTTTCTATTTTCCATTCTTCTGGTTTAAAATTATTTACAAAACTTGTATACGATTGTTTTCCATCATCATCACCATAAAAATAGGTTTGCATAATTACGCGACCATTTGCATCCAACAAACTTTTATCAGATACAAAACTAATTGGAGGCACTTTTAATTGTGCTTGCAAATCATCATTTGTTTCTTCAGGATTAATGATTGATGTGCAAAGTGTATTCAATAAAAAATAAGTAATCAAGCCTCGTTTGTTATTTTCTTGATACGTCCTTTCATAATCTTTTTTCAATTCATCTAATAAATAATACAATAAATTTTCATCTTTTATACTTCCAAAAGCATCAGCTACATCTACAGCATCTGCAACGTCTGTTTCAGGGTTTTTATCAATATTATGTACAAAAGATGCCATCAAATTATTTTTACTTGGCTCATCCATAGTCTCCAAAAACTCATCTAATTTATTATAACCAGCACTCATTCGAATAAAGGTTCTAAATTTATCCATATTCAAATCTTGCAAAAACACATCACCTTTCGTTGGTGCCATTTTAGGTAACATTCTATTAAACGAACCTACAAACGTACTGGTATAAATTTCATCACTACACATTACCAATAAGAAATAAATTTCTTTTGCGGTTAATGGTTCAATGCATTTAAAACGAATCGGGTCTTGCGCTTCATGCAATTCATTCATGGTTCTTACATATTCCAATGCTTGTAATTTACTTTCACGTTCTATCACTTTTTTTGCCATCGGATTGTCTTTCAATCGCAGTTGCACCAAACTTTTATAATATGATGCATTGTCTTCTGTCACGGCATTCACTTGCTCTAAAGTCATAGAGCCATTATTTAATTGATCTAAATACACAATTGCTTTTAAAGGCGTTTTTGCATTATCGGCAATGTTGACTATTTTCATTACCAACGGATCAATACTTTTTCTAACTGCATTTCGCTCCGCAGCAGTACTCGTTGCGTAGGTTAATATAATATTGGGATTTTTCTTTACTACCGACGCCATCATCGTTGTGGCAGCATCCATATATGCAAATTCATTAAATCGTTTAGACATTTCATCTGGATACAATTTAACCATTTCATTGTAAGTAGCTGCTACTGATGCTTTGTCATCTTTAAACATGTGTCTGCTACCAAATAATGAACGCGTAAAATTTTCATTGATATAAGACAATAAACTCTCTCCATCTTGCTGTTTTTTAAAAATGACTTCAAAGTTTTGAATCAAATCTTGATAATATTTTGCATCGGCATTATTCGCTACGATATCGTTATAGCATTGTTTTACATCATCTTCTAAAAACAAAAAATATTTCACTTTTGTCCAATGGTCAATAGGCAAATTTTCAAGAATAATTTGCAATCTGTCTACTCGTTTTATGACCGCATCCGTAATCATTTTACTGCCTTTCTCGTTGCCAAATAAATTAATATCTTTATTTAATTTACCATCAAACTCATCAATTTGCTTTTGCAAACGATCAATTTTATCATGTGACAATTGACGATTAATAGGAATAGGATTCCATAATTCATCAGACAACCATGGATCTTTTTTAGCGCTTTTATCTTTTTGGGCAAAGGCCGAAAGCGAAACAGCAGTTATGGCAAAAACAAAAAATAGTTTCTTCATGTAAAATATGTAGTTGTAGCAAATTTATTATAAAAAACACACCAAACAACACCTTAAGTTTTCTTTAACGGTTTTTATTTAGTCGGAAGCAAACATTGTACTTTTTTTATGAGGTCGATGTCTGGTTTTTTATTCCCCGAAAACTGCGGTTATTTTACTTACCTAATACTTTTAAATATCGAAAATGAGACAATAGTGCTTTTCCAAAAGTAGGGAATGCATTGTATTCGATATTTAATTCTTCACACGTTTTTTTGACAATTTTGCTAATTTGAGGATAATGAACATGAGAAATTTTTGGATATAAATGATGTTCTACTTGATAATTTAATCCACCCACTAACCATGAAATCACTTTGTTATTCATTGCAAAATTAACTGTTGTTTTCACTTGATGCAACATCCATTCATCGCTCATTTTGTGTGCTTCATTTGGCAATGGAAACTCAGCAGACTCAACAGCATGAGCCATTTGAAACACGAATGCTAAACTCAATCCGAGTGCTGCATGCATTATAAAAAAACCTAGTAAGGCTTGCCAAAAACCAAAAATGAAAATTGGAATGAAGAAGAATAAGGTAATATTTACAATTTTACCACTCCAAAACTCCAAGTGATCACGAAGTTTCAACGGACGAATTTCTGTTGAACAGATTTTTTTAGTTACTAATTTTAAATAATCATCAAACAAAATCCAATTGAATGTTGTAAAAAAATACAAAGGCACTGCATATAAATACTGAAATTTATGAAACCAACGAACCTCTTGATGTGGACTTAAACGAAATAAAGGATACTTTGCGATATCGTCATCTAAGCCATCAATATTCGTATAGGTATGATGAATAATATTGTGTTTAATTTTCCACATAAACGTACTACCACCCATTAAATCACCTCCAATCCAAGTTACAATGTTATTAATGCGATTACTTTTACTGTAACTTCCATGGGCTGCATCGTGCATTACATTAAAGCCAATTGTAGATTCAATGAAACCCAATAAGGCACATAAAACCAACGAAAACCATGTGGGTGGCTGAATAGAAAGAATCATTCCATAAACTGAAAAAAGAGCGACTAAAAGAATAATTGTTTTTGAGTATAATTTCCAATTTCCTCTAACATCGATATTTTTAGAATCAAAATACGCGTTAATGCGCTCATCTAACAAGGTTTTAAATGGTCGGGGACTATTCGTGAATGTTACTTTTGACATGTACTTATTTAAATTTGAACAGTCAAATATCCGAAATAAATACCCAATTTTCTATTAAAATTTAACAAATTGGGTATTAAAGGAATGATTTTTATCATTGCGTATAGATAAAAAATAAGTTCCTTTTGCTAAATTAAGTGGTAATTCATACTGCAAGATTTGATTTTTTATGTTTATTGTTTCTTTTTTTAAGACCCTCCCTTGAACATCAAGTAGATTTAACGTACAAGATCCAAACAGCATTAAATCAATTTTATTCTGAACCCAAATAAAGTTTTTTTAGTACCTAATTTTCAATTTTAGTTTCTATTTTCTTAACTTACAAATTGTAATATTATTCCATATATTTGAAATCTTAAAAAGTAAAAATGAAAAAATACAGTTCGCTGTTGTTCGTGCTTATGGTATGTTTAGTATCTTGTAACAACAATGTTTCATCCATAAAAGAGCCAAATAGTAAGTTAAAATCACTGTTTGCAAATTACTGGGAAGCGCATTTAAAATTATATCCACTCGAAGCAACGGCCATTGGAGATAACCGATATAACGATTTATTGCCCTTGAACAATAGTGATGCTTATAGAGATACACTCAAACTTTTTTTGGAAAAATATTTAACCAAATCAAAAGCCATTGATGAATCCTTATCTGATGAAGATAAAATATCCAAAGAGATTTTTGAATTTGAATTAAATAATAGTTTAGAGAGTTTAAAATTCCCAAGTCATTTAATGCCAATCAATCAGTTTTGGAGTTTTACCAATGAGTTCCCACAATTAGGCAGTGGCGATGGCAATCAACCGTTTAAAACGGTAAAAGATTATGAAAATTTTTCTACAAGAATGAAAGCATTTCCTGCTTGGGCAAATGTATGCATTGAAAATATGCGTAAGGGAATGGCGCAAGGAATTACAATTCCGAAAGCATTGGCAGAAAAAGTTTTGCCACAATTAAAAAGCTTTTTAACGATAGATCCTACAAAAAGTATTTTTTACCAACCCATAAAAAATATGCCATCAACATTTTCGAAAGAAGAAAAATCGAAGATAGAGAATCTATATTTTTTCAATATCAGCAATTCAGTCATTCCTGCTTACAGCAAATTAAGAACTTTTTTTGAGAAAGAATATATTCCTGCATGCAGAACAACATCGGGTATTTCAAGCATACCGAATGGTGCAGCCTATTATCAATATTTAATTCATAATTACACAACAACGAATTTAAAACCTGATGAAATTTATGCAATTGGATTGAAAGAAGTCGCTCGTTTAAAATCAGAAATGGAAAAAGTAAAAACCGACGTTGGCTTTAAAGGAACATTACCTAAATTTTTTAATTTCATAAATACCGACAAACAATTCACCCCTTTTAAAACACCTCAAGAAGTGTTAGATAGTTTTTGGGCAATTAAAAATTGCATGACACCTCATTTAAAAACATTGTTTGAAAATGAACCCAAAACAAAATTTGAAATCAGACAAACGGAAGCGTTTAGAGCAGCAAGTGCCAGTGCAGAATATAATGCTGGTAGCGAAGACGGCACTCGACCTGGAATTTTTTATACACCAATTTTAGATGCTACAAAATTTAATATTGTCGGTATGGAAACCTTGTTTTTACATGAAGCCATTCCAGGTCATCATTATCAAATTTCATTGCAACAAGAAAATAAAACCTTACCACAATTTCGTAAATTTTTAGGCTACAGTGCCTATGCCGAAGGTTGGGCTTTGTATACCGAAACCTTGGGTAAAGAATTAGGATTGTATAAAAATCCTTATCAATATTTAGGGCATTTGAGTGATGCCATGCACCGTGCAATTCGTTTGGTAGTTGATGTTGCCATACATACAAAAGGAATGACGAGAGAAGAAGCTATTCAATACATGAGAGACAATGAGCGCATTTCAGAAGAAGAAGCAACTGCCGAAATTGAACGTTACATGGCTATTCCTGGACAAGCATTGTCATACAAAATTGGTCAATTTAAAATTTTAGAGTTAAGAGAAAAATATCAAATAGAACTTGATACTGAATTTAATTTAGCAGATTTTCATACGCAAATTTTAAATGGAGGCAATATGCCTTTAGAAGTTCTTGAGAAAAAATTAAAAATTTGGGCAAATAACAATGATTAATTATTCATAATTAATTATATATATTTGAGTTATAAGAACCTAGAGAAACATTTATAATTAACAACTAATAACTTATAATTAATAAACATGCGCTTTATTCCTGATTTTATTGCCCAATTTTTTACCAAAGGAAGTCCTTTGTATAAAGAGCTGCAAGCATTATTGGGATTTACTCCAAGCAATTTAGCGGTGTATGAATTAGCTTTGTCGCATCGTTCAAATAATTTAAACACCGAAGAAAATAATGAGCGTTTAGAATTTTTAGGTGATTCAATTTTAGGAGCCATTATTAGTGAACATTTATTTGTAAAATATCCGACTAAAGGCGAAGGCTATTTAACCGATATGCGTTCAAAAATTGTGAATCGAAAAACACTGAATGACATTGGAATTAAAATTGGTTTAAAAACATTAATGAAGTTTAATAATCAAGATTATTTTTTGCGTGATTCGCAAATTTTCGGGAATGCTTTAGAAGCTTTAATTGGCGCCATCTATATCGATAAAGGCTATGCCGTTACCAGAACGTTTATCCGTAAACGAATTTTGTTGCCATTTGTTGACATCGAATTGTTAGAAAGTTTAGAAGTTAATACCAAAAATAGATTGATTGGTTGGGCTACAAAATTTGGAAAAAAAATAGAATTCACGACCATTGAAGAACGAATAGAAAGAGGGCGAAAAGTATTTACGATTGGTATAGAAATTGACGGCGAATTAATTACCCAATCAACTGCCAATAATAAAAAAGATGCAAGTAAAGTGGCTGCAGAAAATGCAGTTAAGGTATTGGAGATTGGTTAGTTTACAAATGCTGTTTCTGAATTTCAGTGATATAATAAATTAAGAGACCAACGTTTAAAAGCTGTATGGCAAAATAACCTGTTTTGAATGATTTGCTATAATAACTATGCCGCAAAAATGTACCGATTGACAAGGCAAATAACAAAGCAATTGGCATGCCTGTTTTAGAATAATCTGCTGCAAATTTTAATGAAATGCGCTCATTAATACTCGGATTCACAAACAATAAAAATAACAAATTAAAAATCACTAGGTACATTGGTGCAATTCTAAATTCCATATCGGTGAAAATACATTACTTTTGCGTTAATTCGTTGTCAGATTATGCAAACAAATGTTAGGAATAGAATTATTTTTATTACTGACAACTGAGTGCCAACATCCGACAACTTTAAAACGGGGCCGCCCGGTTTTGACAGCGTAGATCTTTGAGAGTGTAAGCATGTAGTGCGTTGGATAATTAGCACTTGAATCTGAATATTCAAAATTTACAAGGCGAAACATCTTTCGCAATGGCTGCTTAATTTAAGCACCCATTTACAGTCCGTTCATTTCGGGTAGATTCATAACCTACGTTGAACCGACTTCACCAGAGAATATGAGTTGCTGTAAGAGTAGGCTGTGCCTCTTACAAAAGACCCATCCAGCTAAGGGTTTCATTGGTTCGTTCTGCTCCGGTGTCATCACAAAAATTAATGCAGAAATAAACATGTAGAAAGCTTTCGGCGAATATGTTTGGACAGGGGTTCGACTCCCCTCGGCTCCACCTTACGGGATTGAACAAATTTTAACGGTTCAATCCCTTTTTTATTTTACACAACATTTTTATTTTCTCTTTTTTAATAGCCAATGAATTTTTAAATTGTATATAAGCCGCAATTACAAAATTTAACTTAATCTCATTCAAAAAGAAAGGATTGGAATTTGTAGATTTTTTATATATAATATTTGATTAAGTCAATTTAATCTGCTAGATTTGAAATGATTTTCAATTGTGAAATTGTATTGATTCACTATATTAATGGACTATGTTTAATAATTTATCCAAATCAGACTTTCCACTCACTTCATCATGCTCCAAAAAACTGGTGTATAAAAAGGCTAATTATCCAACAGCTAATGACACTAACGAGTACATGAAAATTTGGGCTCAGAGCGGTTATGCTTTGAGTAAAATGGAAAAGATGCTATTCCCTCATAAAATTGAGATTGAGGAAAACACCCAAGACTGTATTGTGCAAACACAAACTATACTACAAAAAGAAAATATCATTTTATTTGAACCTGCCGTAGTATCTGAAAAAATGAAGTAAGCTATCAATTACTACGATACTATTAGATAGAAGGTATGGCAATGGTAATTATTGCACATGATATAATTTATATGAAAAAATAATTTAACTGATAAAATAAATATAATATGCCAAAAAATAAAAACGCCTATTTAAGATTAAGACTAATTGATCAATGTTTACGTAATAAAAATAAGTATTTTAATAGAACAGCGCTGGCTAATAAAGTAAGTGAAAAACTAGGCTATACAATTTCGATAAATACCATAGATAAAGATTTAAAAGCTTTGCTAGATGAATTTAAAGCGCCAATTAAATTTGATAAATTTTACAATAGATATTATTACAGTAAACCATTTACATTAGATAATATTGAACTTGATGATGATGAAAAAAATGCATTAAACATAAGTATTTCAATTTTAAATATTTTAAAGAACACAAGGTACGCCGAGTCCTTTAAGTCTGTCATTGATAGATTAAACGCTGAAACAAAAGAATATGAAATAGATGATATTATTGAGTTTGAACAATCTGAAACCACACCAGGCATAGAGATGTTTGACAGTCTTTATGAAGCAATTATAAATAAAGAAACATTGAAAATTAAATATTGTGCTTATGGTAAAGAAATAAAAGAGCATGTTGTTTCACCATACTTAATCAAGGAATATAGGAACAGATTTTATTTAGTAGCTAGGAAACACGACCATTTAAACGACGAAGAATTGATTTATTGTTATGGAATGGATAGGATTAAAAGGATCAGAAAAAGCGACGAATTATATAAGCGAACAAAAGAGTTTAATGCAAAGAACTATTTTAAACACAGTTTTGGAATTACAAGAAAATTAGATGAGGAACCAATTGATTTAGTGTTAAAATTTAATGCTATAAATATGCCGTATGTATTATCTAAACCATTACATTCAAGCCAAAAAATAATAAATCAAACTAATAATAGTCTAACGATTTCAATAAAAGTATATGAATCCCATGAATTAAATATGGCGATTTTAGGTTATGGTGCTGGAGTGCAAGTAATTGCACCAAAAAGTTACATAAGTTACATTAAAGGGGTTGCAAATGGTATTATAAAACTTTACAACAAAAAATAATTTCAGTTTAGATATAGATTACAATCCTATTTATTTCCTTTGCAATAAATAAATTTAATTACGTATTAATTTATCAAGAAATAATATGAAATTTAAGACTTATAAATACATTTCCTTATGATAAGTTTAATGTTATAACACAGCCAACTACCTTATTTTTAAATTAAAATTTATATTATGAAAATTAAAATTCTTATATTAATACTATTACTAGGGAACAATTTGCAGGCCCAACAGAATCAATACAAGCCTACAAAAGCAACGATTGACTCTATATATGATCGTGTTGAAAAAGCTCAAATAGAAAATTTTCTTAAAACAAAACCTGTCTTAGTTGATATTACTGAGGAAGTGCGAGATTCTATTTTTTTAATATTAATAAACGACTACCGAATGAGCAAAGGACTAAACAAGCTTACATATATTGTAGCTCTTGACTCGGCTTGTGAACTTCATACAAATTGGATGCTCAATGTACAAAAAGTAGAACATGATGAAACCAGCCTGAATATAGATGGTAAAATGTATCCAACGTTTAAAGACCGCATTGCAAAATATGACCCTAGTTGGTTATCAGAGCATAAAATATTGTTTGAAAATTGTGGTGCTGCAAAATCATTTACAGGGAATGATCCAACGATTCAGTTTAAACGAATTACAAAAGAATCTGTACATGAAATCTTTAATGGATGGAAAGCTTCTCCAGGACATAATGCAGCTATGTTAGATGAACATTTAAAATACCTTGGATTTTACTTGGGAAGCAAATTCAATAAAAAGCAAAACAACTATATGGTATTTGGTACTTTGCTTGTGAGTAATTAATATTTAAATTGGATATAATTATAACAAAATTTTAAGTGTTCTTTAATTAAGTTATTCAAGAAATTTTATTTCTTTTGTCCACGAAAGTTTAAAAATATAAAATATGCCATTAATAAATAAAAATAGTTTTTTAAATCTAATCAACGAAAATACATCAGAATACATCGGCATGGGAAATCCCAACAGCAATTTACTTTTAGTAGGAAGCGAAAAAGCTATTGATCTTAGTTTACATCCTTTGATTGCACACCATGAACTTTACCATAACTACATGCATTGGAAAGATTTAGTTTGTAATCATAATACGCTTTACGATCCTTATGATGGTGTATTATTACACAGACCTTACCCTTTAGATGGATTTAATCCATTCAATCCATTATTTTTAGGTGTAACTCGTAGAATAGTTATGCCATTGGGTGGGCACACCTATAAAAAAATAAAAAGATTGGTAAACCATTTTCAAAATATACACCATCTTCCAGAAACTGATATAAATCCTATCAATGCTCCTGGTAATAATTTTGATTTAAATACATTTTCAAAATGTTTTATTACCGATTTATCATCCATGCCAGCAACTAATCAGAATAAAGCAAATTTTAAATTAGATAAATTTCTTCAGAGCAAACGATACAATTTTTTGAGTCATCATGCAGCTTCATTCTATCAAGATTTTAAAACCACAATTTTATATTTTGGCAAGAACGTAAATTACATCGGAAAAGTAAACTCTCCTCAAAGATTGTCTATATTGAGAATTTATAATCCCATTATTGAACATACCGATAGACAAATGATCACTAGTGGGGGTTTTAATTTTGAATGTTATATACCTAAAACAGGAAGTAAAGTAATATTAAGTTACCATTTTACTGCATTTGGTAGTTTTACTGCAAATTATTCAATTGCATTGGCATCATTAGTTTAATTAATTTTTTAAAAAAACAACAAAATAATTTCACTTTTTACATAGGCTATAAAATGGCGCAGTAATATCGCATTCATGAATACGTAAAATAATGCACTCCTATTAGATAAATTATATCATCCCAATCTGGGAATGGTATTTTATTATCTAAAAAAATGGAGAAATTATGAATGCACGAAAAAGCGTATTGACCGATAATTTTATCAGCCGCCTAAAACAAAAACCAGTTCAAACCAGTCGTTATTTATGGCACATTAAATATGGGCATTACGACACCGATTTACAAATCGCAGCTTTTGGTTTAAAATATCCAAAAAAATATGCTGTTTTTGCACACAGCAACATTTTTAATTTTAAGCATACTTATCCATATTTTTTGGATTGTTGGCACTTTGAATTAGACACTATAGATTTTGCTTGTCAATACTCTATTTATAGTTTCTGGAGAATCGATACTCATTTGGCAAATGTGGATTGGTTTATCGATCCAAATATGTTCGATGATGTCCAATCAGAGAGCTGCAAATCAGAGGGCTTCAATTATAAAAATTATGTATGCTCCTTAAACAGCATACCGAGCCACGCGCTTAAACTTTTCAAATACGATCGGGATCGTTATGCTTATGAGCGGCCATTTATTACTCGTGGTAATGGTGTTGTATCAGTTCGGCCATACAAAAACGACTTCGACTCATTAGTGCCAGATATTAAAATAAACAAATATATCCAATGGCGAAATAAAAATATTTCTCTTTGTACTTAGAAGGTAATCTGATTTTTAAACTTTGCAAAAAATAATAAACATGAAATTACAAACGCACAATCAATTACTCGAAAGTATAACAAAAATTTTTGAAAACAAAGATAAATTGATGCTACAGCATGACATTCTAAATGATCTAAAAAAAGATATCAAATTAATTGCTAGTTTTCTTGATATGGACCTAAAATTTACGCCCCTTTTTTCAGTGATGGTATGCGAACAATTAATGGGAGAAGTTAATTCGGTGAGAAAGATTATGAAAATCATGGGTTTTAGTTCACTTGAAATTATAAATAGCCATGAAAATATCAAGGCTTTAAAAAAACGTGGCTGGATTAGTATCTCTAAAAGAAAATTTCATTCATTTAAAACAGATGAATTCGAAGTTTCGAAACTTGTTTTGGATGCTTTTACATACAATGACAAATCAAAATTAATAAAACCAAAACCAGAGACCCTTGCTGAAGCGCTTTTGCAAATAAGACAGATTATTACCCATGCCAATGGAGATGATGATTTAGATGACTTTATTTCTCACGTAATGGCAGATCTTGAAAACTACTTAAATTTTGGATTTATTTCTTCTATAATAGATCATAAGTCACTGAATGATCTAGAGAGATTGGTCTTGATTTGGATGGCATCCGATGTGGTATATGGAAGAGAAGAATTTGATTTAAATTCCATCATTGATTTTTTTACGCAAGATCCATCATATGCATTTGGTTTCAAACAAAGAATTTCAAAAGGAACAAGTCATCTGGTAATAGATGATTTTATAGAATTTAAACGTCCTAATTATGTCGACTTTACATCAGTCAAATTGGGTGATAAAACAAATGAGATGCTATTTGAACTACGTCAAAATTCAGATCAAAAAAAGCGTACATCAAAATACACAGTTTTGATTGAACCGCACGATTTAAAAGAACAACGTTTATTTTTTAATACAGAAAATGAAGCAAGTATAAATAAAGTAGATAAACTACTCACTCATGAAAACTTCAATAAACTGATGAATGAATTTCAAGAAAAAGGAATGAAGGATTGCTTAACCATGCTGTTTCATGGTTCTCCTGGTACTGGAAAAACGGAATTGGTAAAACAGTTAGCCTTAAAACATGAAAGAAGTATTTACCAAGTAGATATTTCGGGCATTAAAGATATGTGGGTGGGTGAATCAGAAAAAAATATGAAAAAAGTATTTAGAGAATATGCAGGCGCTCTAAAATATAATAGAAGAACCCCTATTCTTTTATTTAATGAAGCTGATGCACTTTTAGGGTTAAGAACAAATGTGCAACATTCCGTAGATCAAATGAACAATTCGCTGCAAAATATTTTACTCCAAGAGCTAGAAGATATGAGAGGCATTTTTATAGCCACTACCAACTTGATTAACAATATAGATGGAGCATTTGACAGAAGGTTGCTTTATAAATTAAAATTTGAACTCCCTGACGCTAATACGAGGTATCAAATACTCGAAAATCAATTTCCAATTGTCGAGAAAAAAGAATTAAAAGAAATCAGCGAAAATTATATATTAAGTGGTGGTCAAATACAAAACATTAAAAGGAAAATCATTGCAGATCAAATTCTCTTTAGCAATGAATTCGATGAAAATGGATCTCTAATCACCTATATAAAAACAGAAATTGGATTTCGAAATCATAAAAATGATATAGGATTTAAGAAATTTTCTGCTTAGTACATACATTACAATTCGACTATTTAATTTTGAAATTCTAAAATAAAAAATATGCTTATAATTTATGACACATTTCATCTGGTAACATGCGAAGATGGAATTTTAATGGTATCAACTAAAAGTTCCGACCACCCATTTATTTTTACCAACAACTCAAAGTTCGGCTTTGTAATTTCACATGCTGGTGAAGTAAATTGGGGTGTGAGATACAAAATAAAAGAATCTGAACTACTTGACATGACTAAAATGACAACCTACCTTGCAGGTGTAGCAGGTAATAGCCACTGGGCTGTCGCTATTCCCTATCAAGGAAAAACAATAAATCCTCATGCTCTGTATAATTTTGAGGGTTTAGATGTATATAAGCAATTCAGCCATGAAGATTTTCCGAATTCTTTTTATGAATACAGAAATTTGGCAATAATCACTGGAATTTGTGAATAATGAATGCAAAAAAAATATATGGCATCTCATATATACTGAAATTATAAATTTTACGTTATATAAGAGTTCTAAAATATATAAAACAATACGAGTAAATTATAAACTTAGGAAGTTTTCTGATGATCTAATCTAAAAAAAATAAAATGATGTTTTTCTTTGAATACGCGATTATGCAGCTAGGGCTTGTAATAGCAAATAAAAGTGATGATAAAAGTCTAATTTATGATAGAATGTATGTAGCCATAACGAGTGTTTACAAAGAAAGTTTAATAAAGAATAAACCGGAAGAACTCGGCTTTGCAATAAACGAGTTGATCCAGTTTTATCAATCTAAAGAAGAGTATGAAAAGTGCCATAAATTAAACCAAGTGGGCTACGAAATATACAATACAATAATAGATTAAACCGTTAAAACAAAAAAAGAAATATAAAATGAAAACACTACTCATCATTATCATGAGCGTAATATTTGGAATGCATAGCTTAAATGCTCAAACAGTGAACAAACTTCAAATTGATTCGTTTTTAATTGATCACACACTCGAATTCAACAAAAAACAAAAACCAATTTTTTGCAGTAACTTAGATTCAATAATTCGTTTGTTAGTAAAGAATAAAACAAATTATTCAAGATGTTCTTTTGGATTTTTTGGAGGTATCATAAATGATTCTAACCTATTAAGTGGAGGCTGTAAAACCTATATTTTTAATAAACAAAAACCATTTATATTCTACAATACAAATCAAAATACCGATGGTTATATCATCATAGAGGTATTAGACGGCAACAGCTATTTTTAATAGTATCATAAGCCATCCTTCCAAATAATTGCAATAAGGAAAGTTTAAATTACTTTTACACCTAAACGTACAAGTATATGCTCACCAATAATGATATTTTAAAAAAATTAAGAGTTGCCCTAAAACTAACCAATGAAGATATTATCGAAATATTGGCATTGGAAAAATTTACGATTACCAAAGGTGCATTGGGCGATTTATTTAGAAATGAAGACCATGAAAGTTATAAAGAAGCTGGTGATCAAATACTCCGTAATTTTTTAAATGGATTGATCACTTATAAACGTGGCCCTGCTCCTACACCCAAAAAAGATGCAGCTAAAATTTCAAAATAGAATAACTAAAATATGTCTATTGATATAATTAATATTGAAAATGTTGTTGAAAATTTAGAACACTATTTAATAGTGGATGTTCGCAGTGAAGGTGAATATTTTTTAGCGCATATTCCTACGGCGATCTCGTTTCCTATTTTCAACAATGAACAACGAAAAATTATTGGTACTTCTTACAAAAATGATTCAAGAGAAAATGCAATTAAACTCGGGTTGAATTTTTTTGGACCTAAAATGACTCATTTCATCAATGAAATTGAACAAATTCAAGAACAGCAAGGTGGCAAAAAAATAGTATTACATTGTTGGAGAGGTGGCATGAGAAGCAATGCAATGGCTTGGCTTTTTAATTTTTATGGATTAGATATTTGCCTTTTAGAAGGCGGATATAAAGCCTACAGAAACTGGTGTTTAGCACAATTTAATAAAGATTATCCTATTAAAATTATCAGTGGTTGCACAGGTGCAGCTAAAACAGAAATTATTGGTGAACTCAAAAAAGAAAGTTTTTCAACAATCGATTTAGAAGATATTGCCTGCCATAAAGGCTCTGCATTTGGCTATTTAGGCATGCCATCACAACCTTCACAAGAATATTTTGAAAACCAATTAGCCTTGCATTTTTTTAATGAGATGAAAAAAAAACCTGATTTTATTTTTATTGAAGATGAGAGTCAACGAATAGGTAATTTACAAATTCCAAACGATTTATGGGCTACCATAAAAACCAAAAATAGATATTTTTTCGACATTCCATTTGAAGAACGTTTACAACATTTAGTAGAAGAATATGGGGTTTTCAATAAAGATGAATTAATCGCTTGTATTCATCGAATCACAAAAAACTTAGGTGGCTTAAATGCTAAAAATTGTATTCAGTTTTTAGAAGAAAACAATATCTCCGACTGCTTTAGCATTTTACTACAACACTATGATAAAGCTTATTACAAAGGAATTCAAAAAAATGAAAATTGGGAAAATAAAACAATTCATATTGTTTCAGAGAATACTAATCCAATTGAAAACAGCAATAAATTAAAAGAAATAATTTAGAAAAATATGTCGTTAGAAATAAAACTCACCTCGTTTAGCAAAGGTGCCGGCTGTGGTTGTAAAATTGCACCCAGTGTATTGCAAGAAATATTAAAAACTAATATAGTAACGATTCCGTCCGAAAAGTTATTAGTAGGTAATGACTCAAATGACGATGCCGCAGTGTATGATTTAGGAGATGGGAATGCGTTAATTAGCAGCACCGATTTTTTTATGCCAATTGTAGATGATGCAATCGCTTTTGGGAAAATTGCCAGTGCCAATGCCATAAGCGATATATATGCAATGGGAGGAAAACCAATTTTAGCCATTGCTATTTTGGGTTGGCCAATTGAAAAAATTCCGTTAGAAATTGCACAAAAAGTGCTAGATGGAGCCAGAATAATGTGTGCCGAAGCTGGCATAACGTTAGCTGGTGGACACAGTATTGACAGTGCTGAACCCATTTTTGGATTGAGCGTAAATGGGATTATTCCTATCAAAAATTTAAAGAAAAACAATACCGCTCAACTCAACGATGTGCTTATTTTAACGAAATCAATTGGTGTTGGCATTTTAAGCACAGCACAAAAAAGAGGTCTTCTGTCTGAAGAGGATGAATCGACAATGATGCATTATTTAACTCAACTGAATAAAGTAGGCGAACAATTAGGTGCAGTACAAGACGTTACTGCAATGACTGATGTTACTGGATTTGGCTTGCTAGGCCATTTAATAGAAATGTGTGAAGGGGCTGCATTGAGCGCTAAAATAAGTTACCATTCAATTCCTAAAATAGCTTGTGCACTACCCTACCTTGCCAAACAAATTGTACCAGATGCTACTTATCGAAACTGGAACTCGTACAGTAAACATACTCAGTTTGGAGCAGGTGTAAATGTATTGGAAGCATTTAATTTATTGCCCGACCCACAAACTAATGGTGGATTATTAATTTCGGTAAAAGAAAATGCAGTGGATGAAGTAATGAATATTTTAACCCAAAATGGATTAAGTGAATCGAGTATTATTGGAAAAATGATACCTCAACAAGAAAAACGAATTGTAGTTGAAATTTAAGTATTTATTGTTTCAGTTTTTTAAAAATATATCCATAATTTTAGCTAAACACTTTTGCAATACATCTCTTCAATAATTTTCACTACATGCATTCCTTCTGTAGCATTGGTCATTATCGTGTCTTTACCTTGTAAGGTGTTAATCACATTGGCAATTATTTTATCATGATTACTCATGCTGCCTTGGTATTTTCCATAGTCGTTAGACTTTGCAACAATATTAATTTCGGGTAATTGAACACCTTTTATATGTTGGTATTCGATGGTGTTTAAATATTGTCCACCAATTTTCACAGTACCATTTTCAGCTAAAATAGTAATGGCGCCTTCCATATTTTTTTCATAAGAACACGTCGAAAAATTAAAATTCACAATGGCACCATTGATTGTTTCCATCACAAAACTTCCACTGTCTTCAACCTCTGTATAAGCATGCTTAAAATTTTTCATCAAGCCTTTTACATTTTTAATTTCACCAAACAAATAATATAAAATATCAATGAAATGACTAAACTGTGTAAACAAACAACCACCATCTAATGCCTTTTTACCTCTCCAATTGCTTTCATTATAATAATATTCATTTCTGTTCCAAAAACAATTGATATTGATGAAATAAATATTGCCTAACACATTTTCATGCATCAATTTTTTCACTTGTTGCACAGGCTCATTGAATCTGTTTTGCTTCACTACAAAAATGGTTCGATCATGTTCTGCTGCTGCCTTTATCATTTCATCACATTGTACAACGCTAATAGCCATAGGCTTTTCACACACTACATGTTTTTTATATTGTAATGAAAGCATCGTGTGTGGATGATGTAAATAATTAGGGGTGCACACGTTCACCACATCAATTCGTTCATCATGAAGCATGGCTTCTAATGACGTAAAATAGTTAACCCCTTCAATATTTTCTTCTATCGGTTTATCATCACAAATGGCCACTAATTGTGCATGTTCATTATTCATAATATGTTGTACATGTCGCTTACCAATATTTCCAAATCCTACAACAGCAAATTTTATTTTATTCATTTCTTATTTAATATTAATTCTCCAGCCTCGTTCAATGTCAATTTATTTTCATCTAACATAAACCGGATTACTTGCATAACCACAGTTTGTTTTATTGATGAATATCGATGGCAAAATATTTGAACATCTAGCTTTTGATACAACGCAATTTCTTGCAAAATAGTATTTTTTATAGTTTCAAATTCTGAATTGCTATTCTTTTTATTATTCTTTACACACACATCACAAATGCCACAATCATTGGGTAGTACTTCTGCAAAATAAGATACCAATAATTTACCTCTACACACCGAAGTATTTACAATAAAACGAATCATAAATTGCACCCGATCCGTATACCATTTCTTTAATATTTCTATTAATTTTTTATCAATAAAAAAATCATATTTAGTTCGTCGATCTTGTGTAAATGTGAGCTGTGGTTTATCTTTTGCTTTGATGTAATCAATCACATTGAGTTTGTGTAATTGCTCTAAAATCATTTCGATGTAATCTCTGCTAATATTGGCTCTCAAAGCCATTTGAAATTCATTTATAGGCACATAATGATTCCAAATGCCACCATACATTCTCAATAACAACTTTAATGTTTCATCATATTCTGGATGCGATTTTTCTAAATCTTCTACAATTTCTCGAGTGGTAATCACACTCACTCTCGATGGCAAAAAAACACTTTCTGTAAACTGCACATATTCTTGTTGCTCTAACAATTTAAGAGCGCTCAATACCTCAATCACATTTTCTTCAAACTTCACACAAAAATCATGTACATTAAAATCAAACGATTCATCTTGTCCACTGCCCTCACCTATACCCACATAATTGGCAAGCTCGAAATAAATCTCTTTCAATTTTTCATACGAAGGATACTTCAATGCAATGCCTTCTTTCAATAGGGTCAAATCTTTTTGCTGATATAAAATTACAGCAAACGATTGCACACCATCTCTTCCTGCCCTACCTGCTTCTTGATAATAGGCCTCGGGTGTGTCGGGCACATCATAATGCAATACCATTCTCACATCCGATTTGTCGATGCCCATACCAAATGCATTGGTGCACACAATCACTTGCGTTTTATTTTCAATCCAATTGTGTTGTTTTAAACTTCTATCCTCTTGCGATAACCCTGCATGATAATAATCGGCTGAAATACCAGCACTCATCAAGGTTTCAGCCACCTCTTTCGTTCGACGACGATTTCGGCAATACACAATACCGCAGGCATTTATTTTATTTAAAATCTCAATGGCTTTCACCATTTTATTTTCTACCAATAAACTACTAAATGAAATATTGGGACGTTCAAACGTCGAAAAAAAGGATTGGCTCTCTTTTCCTAATTGCAATTTCTCCACAATGTCTTGTTGCACTTGTGGCGTTGCACTGGCTGTCAATGCAATAGTTACGGCATTTGGAATAATGCTTTTTATGTCGGCAATTTCTAAATACGGCGGTCTAAAATCATAACCCCATTGCGAAATACAATGTGCCTCATCCACTGCCAACAACTCAATATTCCAATCTTGCAAATACTCTAAAAATAAATTTGATTTTAAACGCTCTGGCGACACAAACATAAATTTATATTTACCCGAACACATTTTTTCATATGCCGTTCTCACCTCATCGTTGGTCATACCACTGGTAACCGCCAAACACTTAATGCCTTTTCTGAGCAAGCCCAATGCCTGGTCTTTCATAAGCGCAATTAAGGGCGAAACCACCAAACAATTGCCTTGCATGGCCAATGCCGGCACCTGATAACACACCGACTTACCTCCACCTGTAGGCAAAATTGCCAAGGTGTCTTTACCAGCCAACACATGCGCAATAATTTCTTCCTGTAAAGGTCGAAACGCATCGTAGTGCCAATATTTTTTCAATAAATCTAGAGGAGCATTCACTCAACAAAATTAAGAAATAAATAACTGCATTGATTGTATGTTTTTTTATGGGGTCGAGGCCTGAAACGTTGTTGACCTTTTGGGCGTTGGCACCATTCAACTATTGAACTTTGTTCGGCTTTTTCTTGTAGTTTAATTTACTGAATGCAAAACCCAATCCGAAGGAAGTGGCTAATGCAATGATGAGTAAGATTGTTTTTTTCATGTTGTAAAATATTTATTTCCGGGGATTAAATGTGCTAAAAAAAAGTCTCCAAAAGTTTACTGGTTGAATGGAGCGTTTCCGAATAACGGAAAAGGCGCAAATTCGATGCACAAAGAAAAAGGCAATGAAAACAAAAAAATATAAATCCCGAGCATTGAATTCCGAAAATAAAACATCACTTATTGTGCCACCAACTTATCATCCACTAATTTCACCAGCACATTGTGTTCATTTATTTTGCAACAATATTCCATATCGTATTGCAAACCAAATTTTGATAACCGCAAAAAATGTGAACTGTCTTGAATGAAGCCATATAAGTCATTCTTAGCTGCTTTATATAAATGAGTAGCGGCTCTGGTACTGTCGCAATTCATTTCAAAATGTTCGCCAATGGCTTCATAAACTGCGCCTGCAAACAAACTGTCTTCTAAATTATAACGATCTTTCCAAGAAGCACAGGCTAATAAAACATTCTTTTTTTGTGCAACCAAATAATCACACACAGCTCCTAAATTTAGGAATGAACCGGTAATAATTTCGTTGGCATCGCTACACATGTGCAATAAACGGGTGCCGTTGGTCGTGGTTAATATCAAGGTTTTATTTTCGATAAAATCTCGAGGATATTCCAAAGGCGAATTGCCATGTTGAAGCCCCTCAGCCACTTTCCCATCCCGTTCACCAGCGGTGAGCGAATTAGGTATTTGAGCCCCCAACTCAATGCATTTAGCGACACTGTCTACCGGAATAATTTCGGCAGCGCCATTGTGCAAAACAGCCGCAATGGTAGAGGTTGCACGAAACACATCGATGATGACAACGATGCTGTCTTTGATATCATATAAATGTAAAAGCGAAGGCGAAAAACAAGTTTCTAATTTTGGTAACGACATGTTAGAAAAAAGCGATTTTGATGATTAAAAATGATAAAATTTGTCCAAGTACACCTAAAATATAGCCTATCCAAATTTGACGAATATTGTGGGCTTGTAAATACAATCGAGCACTGCCAACGAGCCCTCCAATAATAATGGCTGCCACAATTAAAAGCATTGCATTTTGGATATTCATCAATGCTGCAATAATTGCGAAGGTAACCACACTCCCCCATGCGGAGGTATGCATGCTCACTTTGAAAAAGATAGAATTTAAAAATGTAAGCACAGTGGTAAAAAATACGCCCAATAAAAATGATTGAATTAAAAACGGCGCTGCAAATTGTTTATGAAAAACCCAAAATATCCAAAAATAAAACAACATAGAGGCAATGAGTGGACCATAGCGTTCTTTTAATCCATCCATTTGCATGCTTTCGATGAACTTTAGTCTCCACAATAAAAAAACAGTGAGTAAAGGAAACGTAATGGTTGTGTATGCAATAATGAGCAACCAGCTAGTTTTAGTTTTTTCGGGCAAGCCAAAAAATACATTTGGGCTTAAAAAAATTAGGAAAGCAAAAATCATGGTCGGCACAAACACCGGATGAAATAAGATAGAGATTGCTTTTGCGGCTAGTTTTGAAATAGAATTTTGTTGCACGTTGCAAATGTAAATGAAACCTAATTTAATAAATCACTTTCGGGCTAATTTCTCGAATATTCATATTGGTTCCAAAAAATGCAGTCATTTCCTCCATTTTGTAGGCATCCTCTATGCAAAATTCTCCAATTTTTGTTCTTCGAAGTGCTTGTAAAAAACCACCTACGCCCAAGGCTGCTCCTAAATCGAACGCCATTGAACGAATGTAGGTTCCACTGCCGCAAGCAATTCTAAAATGAATTTCGGGTAAGGCAATTTTAGTAATTTCAAAAGCATGAATCATCACTTGTCGGCTTTTCATAATCACTTCTTTTCCTTCACGAGCTAGCTCATACACTGGTTTCCCTTCTTGTTTTATGGCAGAATGTATGGGTGGAAATTGTGTAATTTCTCCTTTAAATTTTTCTACTGCTTGCAAAATCATTTCTTCTGTGATATGTGAAATATCGAGTTTATTTTCTGGCAAGGATTCTAAATCATAGGTTGGCGTTGTTTCTCCAATGCGGATGATACCAGTATATTCTTTATCGAAACCAATTAAAGCAGTCAATTTTTTTGTAAGTTTTCCTGTGCAACAAATCACTAAACCGCTAGCCAAGGGGTCTAATGTGCCAGCATGCCCAATTTTAGCATGGGTCCATTTTTTAAGTTGCGTAACTACTCCAAACGAGCTCCAACCATACGGTTTATCAATCAATATCATTTCGCCATCGATGTAGCTCATGGCTGAAAGTTGTTTTTTCAAAATGGAAATATTTTATTTATTAAAATAAAAAAAGCCCGAAAATTTCGGACTTTTGTGGGAGTGCACGGATTCGAACCGCGGACCCTCTGCTTGTAAGGCAGATGCTCTAAACCAACTGAGCTACACTCCCTTTTTTGATTGGAGTGCAAATATAGAAAAACATTTTAGAGTAAAAAAATTTTTTTTACAAAAAATAAAAAATACTGCAAGTACTTAAGCCGGGTTCTGTTTTTGAAATATTTCTATCTCATAGCCATCATTTATCTAGTTCTAAAATTGCTAATAGAATCCATCTGTCTACCCATGAATATCGAACGAGCCGCTCTCAATCACTCACTTATTTGACATTTCAGCACGTTAGGTTTACCCGAAATTTATGTTACCATAAATACTGTGAGCTCTTACCTCACATTTTCACCCTTATCTTAACGAATAAACGTTAGGACGGTTATTTTCTGTGGCACTGTCTTATCTACATTTCTGTAAATACCATCTGTTAGGTGGTACGTTGCTCTTTGCTGTCCGGACTTTCCTCCTTTCAATTGCTTGAACGGCGATAGCTGTACTTGCAGCATTGCAAAGGTACTGTTTCAAAGTATTTATTTATATAAAAAAATCTCGTTAAATTTTTAACGAGATTGATTGTTCTTTTTGCGTTATTTATTAAAACTTCCAGCCTAGAGTAACCAATAATTGACTTGTATTATTTTTTACGATAGCATTAGAAACGTCGTTTAAATTATTTAAAACATAAGGCTTTTCAGCTGTTTTTTGCATACTGTGCACAAAAGCACCATCTAAAAACCATGTATTGGTTCGGTAACCTGTTCCAAAACTTAATTGTAGTCTATCGGCATTGACTGCATTGGATTGATATGGTCTGCCATAATATGCAAATCCTGCTCTTAAACTAACATCTTGCAATTTTGCTTCGGCACCTACTCTAACATTTACAGCACTTTTATATGTATTTTGTATCGTTTTATTCATCGAATTTTCGGCTAATACATCTGCATCATCGTATCGATATTGCATACTTGAATAATCTACATATTCAATATCAGCAGTTAAAAATCCTTTTTTATTGAACAACATGGTAAGACTACCGATTACTTTAGCAGGTGTAAATAATGTGTAATTATATGCTTGAATAGAATCTTGCTTGTATGTAGTAATTGGACTTGCTGATAGAGAAATGGTTCGAATTTTTAAACTTTCTGTATTCGAAGTCATAATGATCGATGACACATCATTTAAATAAATTGCAGTGGGTGTATGAAGTGCCAAGCCAAATCGAAAATTATCTGATGCTTTTAAAATAGCCCCTAATTTCAAATTGACTCCTGTACCAGATGTGGCTAGTTTTTCAGTGTATTGCAAAGAACTGAAATCATTACTCAAATTCCCTGAAATATCTTTTTCTTCAAAATTAAATGTTCTATTGTAATTGATTGAAGTGATGCCTAAAGTTGCTCCTAGCATTAATTTATCTAAATAGTTCCCTCCTGCAGAGAACACTAACTCATTCATACCTCCAGTTTCAAAAACTTGTTTCGTTTGTTGTAAACCTGATATAGGAACATTTGATTTTACTTTTGTTCTATCGCCAGCAAAGTTTGTATCTATTAAATAGGTTTGATAAGCAGCATATGCACTGTAATTTGCAGTAGCCAAACCAGCATATCCTCCAAGGGCATTTATATCATCTGCCCATTTATTGACGATTGAATTTAAATTGTTTTTTCCTGTGTAAGAATAGTTGTTTGAAAAATTAGCAATTCTATTCAATCCAAAACCAAATGAGCCAGTTTTCCAAGCACTTCTTTTGGCTGCATTGCCTTTTTTAGCATTTGTTATAATTAAGCCTACTTGAGCAAAATTCAATTTAGATTTTTGGTCTGATGTATTTTCATTCAAATAGGTTGATTCATTTTTACTTGCTGAAAAATTAGGCGTAAATGAAAATTCACTTTTTCTGTAAATTCCTATGCCGGCAGGGTTTACCGACAAGGTGCTAAAATCACCTCCAATGCTTCCAGTCGCATTTCCAATAGCCATTCCTCTGGCAGTTCCAAAATATTGACTCATTCCAAACCGAAGTGCATCATTTTCATCTTGCGCAATTGCGTTGTGTACAAAGGCAGAAAACAGGATTAATATTATTATTCTTTTTTTCATATTATTATTTTTATTTTATAAAAAAAACGCATCATCTATTGTATTCAATTAATTACAGATGATGCGTTATGTTTTGTTCATTTTTTATCTTCTACGACCACCCCCTACACTAGGAGTTGATGCAGGTGAATTAGAACGAGGCGATTCATAGCTACGTGTTTCTTGACGAGCAGGCGCTTGATAACGTGGTTCACTGCGCTCTTGTCTTTTTGGCGCTTCGTATCTTGGTTCACTGCGCTGTGGCTCTTGTCTTTGAGCAGGACGTTGTTCTATTCTTCTCTCTTGTCTTTGGGGAGCTTCATATTTTGGCTCATTGCGTTGTGACTGTTCTCTTTGAACTGGACGTTGTTCTATTTGTCTTTGTTGTCGTGGCGCACTTTCTGATGGTTGATAATTATTGCGTTGTGGTTCAACTACATTGCGATTATTATATTGTCTTTCACTTCCTCTTTGTTGAATTTCTTGTCTTCTTTGTTCATTTTGTCTATTTTGATCAAAACGACCTTGTTGATTTTCTATATTTCTTTGACTTCCTAAATTTTGATTTTGAAGATTTCTTGTTCTTTCCGTTTCGAATCGTTGTTGTTCCATTCTTCTTTTATCTTCATTTACATCTCTACTTGAATTAGATAATTGTCTAGAAGAATTCGGATCAATTTGAGTTCTTTCTGATCGAAAAATTTCTCTTGGTGCTTGAAAACGATTACTTCTATCTGTATTACTTTGATTCATTTCTCTGTCTGTAGAAATATTATTTCGTTTAACATCATCAAGCGAATTTACTCTGTTGGTCACAGGCATTGAATTTGTATTATTTTTCAACTGCATCACTCTATCTCTTTGTGGTCTGTCTACTCCAACATTTCTATTGGTAGAATTTACTGAACTTCTTGGTCCATATTTATAAGTGCTTCTACCTCCTGAACGCCCACTGTTACTATATCCATTATTAAATCCACACCACCCATTATTCCAACCATTTCCGCCCCAACCGTTATTCCATCCATTTCCACACCAACCGTTATTCCATCCATTTCCACACCAACCATTATTCCAATTATTTCCACCCCAACCATTGTTCCAACCATTTCCACCCCAACCATTGTTCCAACCATTTCCACCCCAACCATTGTTCCAATTATTTCCGCCCCAACCATTGTTCCAATTGTTGTATCCAAAGCTAAAGCCCCAATTATTCCAACCAAAATTCCAAGAAGGAGATGTCATGTACCATGATGGGTAGCTATAAGACCAATCCCACCAATAAGGATCTCTGTAAAAATTACTGTAATAACCCCAACTTCTCATTGGTCTGTAAAAACGACGTATTCTTGAAGCATAAAAATATGAATCATCACTTTGATCATCATAATAATCGTCGTCATCACTATATCCGTAACTTTTGTTATTATAATTTGAATTGTTATCTTGATCATTTGCATACACTACATCATCTGCATCATCATACTTAGAAGCATTTGATTGTTGATTATTTTGATTTTGATTCGACTGGCTATTTTGTTGATTCGAATTGCCATTCGATTCCTGGTTTGAGTTACTGTAAACATCGTCGTAACTTTGTGCAAAAAGTGCATTACTAAAAATGGTAAGGATCAATGTAAGTGTAAAAAATAAATTTTTCATTGTATATGTTTTAAATTGTTTGTCGAAATTACATCATTAAGACATTCCAGATTATAAAAAGTTAAAAATAATAGATAAAAAAATGCTCCATTAACAAAGCATAAATATTTGACTGAAATAAATAAAATATTTAGTTTTAAAGCACTCATATTCAAATGCTTTATGAATATAAAAAAATATATTATAATAGCCTAAAAACTTTGTAGTAATTTGCGCAGTAATTTCAAGTAAAAATTTAACAGAAATAAATCTCAAATGAGTAAAGAAATAACACCAAGAAGTGAAGATTATAGCAAATGGTATAATGATTTGATATTAAAGGCTGGTTTAGCAGATTATAGCGCGGTTAGAGGTTGTATGGTTATAAAACCTTACGGCTATGCTTTGTGGGAAAACATGCGAGATGTATTAGACAAAAAATTTAAAGAAACAGGCCATGAAAATGCCTATTTCCCATTATTTGTACCAAAAAGTTTATTTGAAGCAGAAGAAAAAAATGCCGAAGGTTTTGCAAAAGAATGTGCTGTGGTTACTCACTACCGATTAAAAAATGACCCTAACAATCCAGGCAAGTTAATGGTAGATCCAGAAGCAAAATTGGAAGAAGAATTAGTGGTTCGACCAACAAGTGAAGCCATTATTTGGAATACATACAAAGGTTGGATTCAATCGTATAGAGATTTACCTATATTAATTAATCAATGGGCTAATGTAGTTCGATGGGAGATGCGAACTCGTTTATTTTTGCGAACAGCAGAATTTTTGTGGCAAGAAGGGCATACTGCGCATGCTACTGAAGATGAAGCCATTTTAGAAACCAAACAAATGATTAATGTGTATGCTGATTTTGCTGAAAACTTTATGGCAATGCCAGTTATACAAGGTGTAAAAAGTGCCAATGAGCGTTTTGCTGGTGCAGAAGACACCTATACCATTGAGGCATTAATGCAAGACGGGAAGGCATTACAATCGGGCACATCGCATTTTTTAGGACAAAATTTTGCGAAAGCGTTTGATGTAAAATACATCACTAAAGAGAATAAACCTGAATATGTTTGGGCAACCTCTTGGGGCGTTTCTACTCGATTAATTGGCGCCTTGGTAATGGCTCACAGCGATGATCAAGGATTGGTTTTGCCTCCGAAGTTAGCGCCCATTCAAGTTGTGATTGTGCCAATTTATAAAGGCGAAGAGAGCAAGCCGATTATTGATGCAAAGGCAACAGAAATCATGACAAACTTAAAAGCCAAAGGCATTAAAGTGAAGTATGATAATGATGACCAAAGTCGTCCAGGTTGGAAGTTTGCTGAATATGAAATGAAAGGTGTGCCAGTTCGTATGGCTTTAGGCGCAAGGGATTTAGAAAACAATGTAGTTGAAGTTGCACGAAGAGATACAAAAGAAAAAAAGGTGTTGAGCCTTGAAAATATTGAAACTCAAATTGAAACTTTATTAAATGATATTCAGGATAACATCTACAATAAAGCAAAAACCTTCAGGGATGAAAATATTGTAGAGGTAAATGATTGGGATACATTCATGAAAACATTGGATGAAAAAGGTGGATTTATTTCTGCGCATTGGGATGGAACGCCAGAAACTGAAGAAAAAATAAAAGAAATGACGAAAGCAACGATTCGTTGTATTCCTTTGAATAATCAATTAGAGGCTGGTGCATGTATTTTAACTAAAAAACCAAGTACGCAACGAGTACTTTTCGCCAGAGCTTATTAATACTTTATCATGTTAGAAAAAGAAATTATTTTAAAAGAAGAAACCAAAAACCAAATTGCTTCTACCATCGAATGGTCGAAATATGCAGCTTATATTTCAATTATTGGAATTGCTATTGGGTTGTTGCAAATTATTGTAGGATTAATAAAAGGGAACGCTTCTATTTTTGCTTCCTTAATTTCATTTTTAATTTCAAGTGCAATTAGCTTAATCATGTCTATCAATTTATTAAACTATTCTAAGCTGATAAAAAGTGGACTAAACAATCATAGCTCATCCGATTTATATCAAGCGTTGCACCACCTAAAAACCTATTTCACCATCATGGGCGTGTTATTTATTATCGCTATTTCATTGGTATTTTTAGGTTTAATTATATCCCTTCTAGCATTTGCAATTAATTAATAATATGGAAAAAAACACTTCGATTTTACAACAAGTTGAGCTTGATTCATCAGGAGCAGAACAAATAAAAACTTCAGGAAAATGGGCTAAATTCATCGGCATTATTTTCATTGTTTTGGCTATCATATCCCTTTTAACATTTGTAGGAATTTTTGCCAATATGGATAGTCTTTTAAATGTTATGATGGAATATAATGGCATGAGTGATCAAGCATTAGCGTTTATGACAGGAGGTGGAAAATATATTTTAATATTCCCTATTTTAATTATAATCGCTGTATTTGTATTCAATGCTATTTTCTTAATCCGATTTAGAAATGGCAGCGAAAATTATTTTCTTACAGGAAATGAAGATGAATTAGCAAGCAGTTTTAATAATTTGGGGAAATACTTTAAAATATCTGTTGCTTTAGGAATTCTTTCTACCATTGGTTCTTTGATTGCAGTAGTGGTTACTTTTTTATGAGTTAATTAATATGAAAGCAAAACTTATTTTTATTATTGCAGTGGTCCTATTTGTAACACTTGGTTTTTTAAAACTCGAAAAAGTGTTTTATTTAGCCGCTAGTATCGAAGCCTTTTTCTTATGCATCTATTTTTTATTTGATGCGATTAAAAAACCTATTTCTGTTCGTTTGGGTATATTTCATGCATCTATGTCATTTATTGGCTTATTGCTTTTAGCTTTTTGTGTTCCTCATTTTACACCTCAAGCTAGTTATGGAAACATGGATGCCAACTCATTTGTAGCGGATATAAAAATTATTTTTAAACTGGTAACTGGTTTTTTACTTTTCGCTTCGGCACAAATTTTATTTTTACTTTCGATTTCTAAAAAAATTAAATAACATGATTATGAATCCAATTTTGAAAAACATTTTAGCCGTAATTGCAGGAATTATTATTGGCAGTATTGTCAATATGAGTTTAATAATTGTGAGTGGAAAAATCATTCCTCCACCCAATGGAATTGATGTAACTACTGAAGCAGGATTAAAAACAGCAATGCATTTAATGGAACCGAAACATTTTTTATTCCCATTTTTAGCACATGCTGTAGGCACTTTAGTGGGTGCTTTTGCAACTGCATATATTGCGTTTAATCACCAATTAAAATTTGCTTTAGTAATTGGATGTTTGTTTTTATTTGGAGGTATTAGTATGATTTTTGCATTGAAAGCACCCATGTGGTTCAATGTAACCGATGCAATTTTGGCTTATATCCCCATGGCATTATTGGGCTATTTTTTAGCCGCTAAACTAAAATTTCGTCACTAATTTCACATTCAATAATCGAGCTGTTAAACGATTAGGAACGGCATAAGTTTTGTTACTGCTTAGGTCTTGAATCCATAAATAAGACAGCGTATTTTGAATGCCTAGTAAATTAAACACTTCAAGACTTAACCAAATCGATTTCACATTTTTAAAGTACGAATATCGAGGCCTGTCTTTTTTTGCACCATCTAACAACAAGGCAGAAAAACCAATATCAACTCGTTTATAACTAGGAATTCGTAAGGTATCTCCATAGCGTTTTTGATCGGGCGGACCAAATGGCAAACCAGTTGCGTATACCCCATTTAAATGCACTTTAAAGTTTTCATGCCCCCGTAAATAGTCAGAAAAAAACAAGCCAAAATTTACTCTAGAATCTGTTGGACGAGGAATATAGCCAGGATAAATAGTTAAACTATCTGCACCATTTACTTTACTTTGAATATTGATTTGATCATCTAACACATCTTCTCCAGATTTCATAATTCCTAAACTAATCCACGATTCAGCATCTTTTACTAAATCTCCATATAATCTAAACTCACCACCATATGCGTAGCCTTTCGCATTGTTTTGACCAAAATATCGAATCCGAACATTATCATATTCATAGGGAACTAAATCCCACATATTTTTATAATAAAATTCGGTGGTAAATTTAAAAGGTCGGTTTCCCAATCCTTTAAAATTATAATCTAAACCAGCTACTGCATGATATGATTTTTGTGCTTTTAATTTTAAATTTAAATCGCCATTTAAATTTCGCATTTCTCGGTAAAAAGGGGGTTGAGAATAAATTCCTGTTGCTGTTCTAAATACAATATCATTTTTCCATTTGGGTTTCCAAGATGCTTGAATTCGAGGACTCACTAAAAACTCATTATTTAAAAAATTATAGTTAAACCGAATTCCACCCGTAATGACCAAATTCAACGAATCGAATGCAATATTATCTTGCAAAAAAGCAGAAACTCGTTGATAATTAAAATCATTAGTAGTCTTGTAACGCTTTGCCATGTTCAATGAAGTATCGCTGTAAGGTTGAGAAAATCCGGCACTGTCTCTACGTTCCCACTCATTTAATTGATCAGAAATATTGATATATTCCGAATTTAATCCCCATTGAAAATAATGACTTCTTACATCATGCGAGCCTTTAATGCCAATGTTTCCAACATTTACATTCAAATAATTTCGAGCATAGGAATGTATCATACCAGTGCCGAGTGCATATTTTAAATCGCCAAAATTTGTTTTGCCTAAATCGGTTTCTAATTCCCCTAATAAATATTCTCCTTTTATATCATAAGTTTCGGCTTCATCGGTTTGATAACCAGAGGCAATTAGCTTGTAGGTATTTTTGCTATTAGGAGTATGTGTTAATGAAATTCCACCGTAACGAGAATCAAATTTATCAATTTCGGCACCTTCATAAATGGTTCTTAATTGAAATGCTTTATTGATTAATCCAAAACTTTGCGTAGCACTTGCTGGTTGAAAATCAAATCGATTACGAGCATAATTCCCAAAAACATCTACTTGCCAATCGGTATTAAATTGGTAAGTTACATATGCTTGCAAATCAGTAAATGTAGGATTGTAAACCCCTTTCGTTTGTTGCGCTTGCAATAAATATTGATTCGATTTTTGACGTAACCCAATCATATAAGTTAGCCTGTTTTTTTTGCCAGTACCTTCTAAATGTGCACCAACACCCAACATGCTTAAACGCACACTTCCACCAAATTCTTTTGGTCGTTTATATGTAATGTCCAACACACTGCTCATTTTGTCGCCATATTTTGCCTGAAAACCACCTGTAGAAAAATTGACACCTCCTACTAAATCAGGATTGATGATGCTCAACCCTTCTTGTTGACCACTTTTTACTAAAAACGGACGATAGACTTCAAAGTCGTTAATATACACTAAATTTTCATCAAAATTTCCTCCTCTCACGTTGTATTGAGAAGTCAGTTCATTATTATTTCCATTTAAAAATATTTTCAACATCGATTCAATTCCTTCAATGGGCGTTGGTTGCAATTCGTATAATTTTGGATCAATGCGAACCGAACCTGCTTCGTTTCTTCTTTTATCACTCTTAATCGTAATGTCTTTTATTTTTTTAATGTTAGGAGAAAGTGTAATACTCAAATTGATGTTTTCTCCATTCTCTAATCGTTTATAAACCACTTTTGTAGTATAGCCAATGGCAGAAAAAACGATTGCTAAATTTTTATCTACAGGAACACTGATACTAAATGCCCCTCCCAAATTAGTTTTGGTTCCATTAGGATAACCTTTTACACTAACAGAAACCAATTCTAACGGATTATTTAATTCATCCAACACTTTGCCTTTCACAATGGCATTGTCCTTTTGGGCAAAAAGGGAAACAGATAAAAAACAAAAAATAAGTATGAGTAAATTCTTCATAATGAGTAAAACGAAAGTAAGGCAAAAAAAGTATAAATGAAGGGTAAACTATTTTTTATTAAAGCTAAATGATGATCCATTTAAATGGTGGTTAACAATAGTTAAACTTTAAGAATAAGAAGCAAAATCAAATAAAAAATAATTTTAAACCTAAATGCTAAAACACTTTTTAAATAAAAAAAGAAAAGCAAATTTTATAAATGAATTTCACTTAACTTTTTTTAGCCAAATAATACATCGTAGAGCATATGTTTGGATTCAAAATTTCGTTGGCTTGCGCAAAAATATCATCAACCGTTATTTGATTATAATTTTCAAATTCGGTATTCATTTGCGAAGCGTCTCCCAGCAATTCATAAAACGCTAAGTTATTGGCTCGATTTAATAAACTCAAATCTTCAAAAGCCAACATGCTTTCTATTTTAGTTTTTACTTTCTCCAATTCTGTTTCGACAATTTTTTCAGATTTCAACAAATCCAATTCTTTCTCAATGGCTGCATCGGCTTGTTCGGCAGTAATTCCGTCCGAAATTTTCCCTTCAATAACCAACAATCCTTTTTCTACACTGCCTGTATGATAGCAATCTATTTGGCTAAATAATTTTTGTTCTTTTACCAAACGTTGATGCAATCGTGCCGAGTTTCCTCCTGATAAAATATCGGTTATTAAATCTGCAATGTAATAATTTTTATCTCTACGAGCAGCCATCGGATAGGCTTTGTAAATTACACTCACAGGCACTTCTTTTTCTAAAACTAATTTACGAGCCGATGTTTGCTCAGGCTCATCGGCAATATTTCTGATGTATTTTTCTCCAGCTTCAATTGGTTCAAACCACTTTTCGGATAATTCTTTTACTTTTTCAGTAGTGATATTACCAGCAACACACATGATGGCATTCTGTGGGCGATAATGTTTAAAAAAGAAATTTTTCACATCTTGCAATTGAGCATTTTCAATGTGCGACAATTCTTTTCCAATCGTCATCCATTGATACGGATGTTCGGTGTATACCAATTCTCTTAAATATTTCCAAGCATCGCCATAGGGCTTATTAATGTAATGTTCCTTAAACTCCTCACAAACCACCTTACGTTGTACATCTAAACTTTTTTCACCAAAAGCTAAAGACAGCATTCGATCACTTTCTAACCAAAAAGCAATTTCTACATTTTTTGCAGGAAGTTGAATGTAGTAATTCGTTAAATCGTTGGTGGTGTAGGCGTTGTTTTCGCCACCAGCATTTTGCAAAGGCTCATCGTATTCAGGAATATTGATTGACCCCCCAAACATTAAATGTTCAAACAAATGCGCAAAACCAGTTTGATGCGAACTTTCGTCTTTAGCCCCTACATCATACAAAATATTCATAGCCACCATTGGTGTCGAAAAATCCTCATGTACAATGACTTTTAAACCATTTTTGAGTGTAAATTTATTATAATCAATCATAATTTTAACTATTTAATGAGGAGTACTTGGTATTGAATAATGGTTGCAAATATAGTGCAGAGTTGTTGGATGTAATGCCATAAATAAAGCAACAGCTATATTGTCAATTTAGCCATAAAACAAAAAAGGAAACAAAATTTGTTTCCTTTTACTTGTGCGCCTGGAGGGACTCGAACCCCCATACCTCACGGCATCAGATCCTAAGTCTGACGTGTCTACCAATTTCACCACAGGCGCTCTTTAGATTTAGGATGGCAAATGTATAAATTTTATTCCACTTTAATAATTAATTTCTTTAATTTTATTTCGAATATGCGTTTAAAAATAATTCGAATTGAGCATTGAAGTAACGCAAAATGATTTTTTACAATTTGTGGAAGGCGATGAAATCAATATTGAATATTCGCTATACAGCAAGGAATATTTTGGCTATTTTTAAAATTTTGGTCGTGTTTTATAACCCGATGAGAGTACTTGCTTTCTGATATTATTATATTATTTTTACCAACTTATACTTAAAATTTAATTATGTCGCCATATATTTTACTTGCATTTGTAGTTGCCTATTTCGCTTTGCTTTTAGTAGTTGCCTATTTCACCTCCAAAAAAAGTGACAACAATTCGTTTTTCATTGGCAACCGAAATTCAAATTGGATGTTGGTCGCTTTTGGTATGATAGGCACTTCATTAAGTGGTGTTACGTTTGTGAGTGTGCCTGGTGGCGTTATGAAAAATGGCTTTGCTTATTTTCAATTGTCAATTGGTTATTTATTGGGTTATATCGTCATTGCTTATATTTTATTACCGCTTTACTATCGACTCAATTTGACGAGTATTTATAATTATTTAAGTACTCGAATGGGTATTAAAAGTTATAAGACAGGTGCAAGCTTTTTCATTTTAAGTAGAACATTAGGTGCCACAGCTCGATTGTATTTAGTTGTCAATATTTTACAAAATGTTATTTTAAACGATTTGCACGTTCCTTTTTGGGTAACCACGTTAATTATTTTAGCCATGATTTTGGTGTATACATTTGAAGGTGGCGTAAAAACCATTGTGTGGACAGACACCCTGCAAACATTATGCATGTTGGCAGGCTTGGTTATTTGTGTGGTTTTTATTTTAAATAAATTAGATTTAAACATGGGGCAAGCCATTTCGCAAATGAGCGCCAAAGGCTACAATAAAGTTTGGTTTACTGATCCCAATAGCAAGTTATTTTTTGTAAAACAAATTTTAGCAGGAGCCTTCATCACCATCACGATGACAGGCATGGATCAAGAAATGATGCAAAAAAATATCAGTGTAAAAACATTGGGTGATAGTCAAAAAAATATGTTGACCTTAGCCGTGACTATGTTAGGCGTTATATTGTTGTTTTTATTTTTAGGGGGCTTGCTGTATTTATTTGCAGAAAGCAATGGAGCAGCTATGATTAATGATGCCTTTATGATAGGCGATACGAATGTAGGAAAAGACAATTTATTTCCTACAATGGCATTGCACTATATGCCACAAGCCTTTAGCATTGTATTTATTATAGCCTTAATTAGTGCGCTTTTCCCAAGTGCCGATGGGGCAATTACTGCATTAACGTCCAGTTTTTGTATTGATATTTTAGGCATTCAACAACGAGATGATTTAGATGAAAAAGGTAAGAAAAAATTACGCCAACGAGTACACTTAATTTTTGCAGGTATTTTTTTACTTGCTGTTTTAGGCTTCAAAGCCATTAATGAATCCAGTATGATTGATGTGATTTTAAAAATTGCAACTTATACCTACGGACCATTATTAGGGCTTTTCACGTTTGGCATTATTACCAAGCGCACGGTAAACGACAACATGGTTCCCATTATTTGTATACTTGCACCCATCATCAGTTTCGTTGTAGATAAATATCAAAAAGAAATTTTCGGTAACTATGAAATTGGAAATGAATTATTAATTTTCAATGGTTTAATTACGTTCTTGATGTTATTTATTTTTTCAACTTCGAATAAATATTCAACAAATAAACAAATTCACTGACAAACGACAGCTGTCAACTGACAACTTTTTAAAAATGCATTTACTCACATCAGAAATCATCAACAAATATTGCGAACAACATTCTACACCAGAAAATGCAGTTCTGCATGAACTCAATCGTCAAACCCATTTAAAAACCGAATTGCCAGTGATGCTTTCGGGTCATTTGCAAGGGCGCATGTTGAGTATGATGAGCCACATGTTGAGACCAAAATACATTTTAGAAATAGGTACATTTACGGGATATTCAGCCATGTGTTTAGCCGAAGGCTTGCAAGAAAACGGAAAACTCATTTCAATAGACATTAACGAAGAAACTACCGAAATAGCCACTCATTTTATTGCAAAAAATAACATGCAAGACAAAATAGAATTGCACATTGGAAAAGCCAACGAAATCATATCAACACTAAATTATACATTCGATTTAGTATTTATTGATGCCGACAAACCCGGATATTCTGAATATTTTAACATCGTAATTGATAAAGTTCGAAAAGGAGGTTTTATATTAGCAGACAATGTACTTTTTCATGGAGATGTAGTCAACGAAAAACCTGGCAAAAACGCCACCGCAATGCAGGACTATAACAAAAAAATGACAGAAGATAATCGTCTTGAAAATGTACTTTTGCCAATACGAGATGGCATAATGGTATCTCGTAAAAAATAATTTTATGTTCACTATGCGTTTTATTTTAAAAACAACTTTCAGTATTATTTGTTTGCTTTTCACAAGCAATCTTTTTGCCCAATCTCAAGAGGAAGTAGAACAGTATATCGAAAAATATAAAAAATTGGCTATTGAAGAGCAAATAAGAAGTGGCATTCCAGCTGCTATTACATTGGCACAAGGCATACACGAAGCCGCAGCAGGCATGAGTGAATTGGCCACTCAAGCCAATAATCATTTTGGCATCAAATGCAAATCAACTTGGACAGGCATGACCTACTTACATGATGATGATGCGAAGCAAGAATGTTTTAGAAAATATTCGAGTGTTGAACAATCCTATATTGACCACTCTGATTTTTTGAAAAATAATAATCGATATCATGCTTTATTTGATTTAGAA
>JBILBN010000121.1:0-4626 GCA_044353665.1 Chitinophagaceae bacterium
TTACCATTAAAGGTTTAACAACTGCTAAATATCAAGTAGAAATCATGAATTTAAATGGCAGCATTTTAAAATCTATTGCTGCAAATGGTAATCAAGCAATTAATATTTCTAGCTTGGCTAATAATATCTATATCTTAAAAATTACCAATCAAGATGGCACTACACAATTTGCTAAATTGATTAAAGAGTAAATGTAAAAGTTGGCAGATGGCAGATGTCAGGAATACAAAATTAGAAGACCATCTTAATCGATGGTCTTTTTTTTAGTTTAAATAATTTTATAGATTTAAACAAATCAAGTTCTTACATCACCGTCATCCGACATCTGACATCCGACGACTTGCCTTTTTGTTGATAAAAAGTTTCATTTCCTTTTAATCCACAAACAAAAAATAAAAAATTACCATTACCTTTGCGCTCATTAAAAATAAAAGCAAAAACTATGGGCGTTTTAGTAAATAAAAATAGCAAAGTAATCGTACAAGGATTTACAGGTACAGAAGGAACTTTTCATGCTTCACAAATGATTGAATACGGAACTAATGTAGTTGGTGGTGTTACTCCCGGAAAAGGCGGTTCTACTCATTTAGACAAGCCTGTTTTCAATACCGTTGCTGATGCGGTTACTAAAGCTGGTGCTGATGTTTCTATCATTTTTGTACCTCCTGCTTTTGCAGCGGATGCCATTATGGAAGCAGCGGATGCTGGTATTAAAACGATCATTTGCATTACAGAAGGAATTCCGGTGCAAGATATGGTAACAGCTAAAGAATATATTAAAGATAAAGATTGCCGTTTAATCGGACCAAACTGTCCTGGTGTGATCACCGCTGATGAAGCTAAAGTAGGTATTATGCCTGGCTTTATTTTCAAAAAAGGAAATATTGGAATCGTTTCAAAATCTGGAACATTAACGTACGAAGCCGCTGACCAAGTGGTTAAAGCTGGCATGGGTATCACAACCGCTATTGGTATTGGTGGTGATCCAATTATTGGAACAACTACAAAAGAAGCGGTGGAATTATTAATGAACGACCCAGAAACACATGGTATCATTATGATTGGTGAAATTGGTGGTGGAATGGAAGCTGAAGCAGCAAAATGGTTAAAAGACAATATGCACAAACCAGTTGTTGGTTTCATAGCTGGACAAACTGCACCTGCTGGTCGTAGAATGGGTCATGCTGGAGCCATTGTTGGTGGTGAAGATGATACTGCTGCTGCAAAAATGAAAATCATGCGTGAGTGTGGCATTCATGTAGTAGATAGCCCTGCTGAAATTGGAAAAATGATGGCGTCTGTAATTAAGAATTAATAATTACGAATTACGATATATAAAATCCCGACCTTTTGGTTGGGATTTTTTTTAAAAAATTTTGCCCCTAAGCCTCGAAAACTAAAAGAAGCTCAAAGGATAAATTTAAAAACAAAACCTATATTAACAACTGCTAATACCCTATTTTAAAATACTTATTGTTCATTAACACATCATAAAGCTAAGCAATGTTTTTGTATCTGTAAATTTGCCTAGCATGAAAAAATATATTTACATTTTGTTGGTTATTGCTTTGCCTACATTCGCAATTGCGCAAACATCGGTTGTTAAAGGAAAAATTATTGACGCAACCGCTAAAAAAGGAGTAGAATTAGCAAGCATTATATTGAAATTAAAAACCGATACCTCTATAATTTTTGGTGCAAAAACAAAAGAAGATGGTACGTTTGAAATTAAAAACGTGCCTTACAATAATTATTTTGTGGAAGCCAGTTCAATTGGATACAGCAAAAAAAATGCTGGTTCTATTAATATCAATTCGGCTAGTACGAATTTAAAAACAATTGAATTGTTGGTGAATAGTAAAAGCTTAAGCAACGTTTTGGTTACAGCCGAAAAAAATGACATCACCTTGGAAGTAGACAAAAAAGTTTTTAATGTAGAAAAAAACTTAACCACTGCCGGAGGAACTGCTGTAGATGCGTTGAGAAATGTACCTTCGGTTTCGGTGGATATGGATGGCAATTTAAGCCTTCGTGGAAAAGATAATGTAACGCTTTATATTGATGGAAAACCGTCGGCTATGTTTGGCAGCGATCCGCAAACGGCCCTATCGAGCATTCCTGCATCATCTATCGAAAACATCGAAGTGATTACTAATCCATCTTCAAAATATGAAGCACAAGGCATGAGTGGCATCATCAATATCGTTCTTAAAAAAGACAGAAAACCTGGGTTAAATGGCATGCTTACTTTAGGTGCAGGAGGATCCCCTTTTCGTATTAATGGTGGTTTAAATTTGAATGCCAATGTAAAAAAATGGAATTTCTTTTTTAATGGCAATGCCAGAACTTCTAAAACATGGGAAGAGGCAACTGCTGCACGAGATAATTATGAAAATAATTTAACGTATTCCTCTTTCAATCACAACGACAGAAGACCATTAAATGGTTTTGTAAATTTTGGTACTGAATATTCAATTGATAAAAACAACAAAATTACTTTAACTCAAAATATTTTCAATGCTAAAATGAAGGGAGATAGTAAAACAACCAACAGCAACGAAAAAAATTATGCAGATTTAATATCTCGTCAAATTAGGACAAATGATTATGTAGGCAATCCATTAAGTTCTACCACGAATGTGCAATACAAACACAACTTTAAAAAGCCCAAAGAAGAATTAAATGTAGAAGTTAATTTCAGCAAAATGCGTTATAGAAGAGAAAGCAATTACCTCAATGCTGTGTATGATAGTAACGATATTTTTGTATCTGATTACAAACAACAAAACCCTGTTTTAGGACAAAACTGGAACGCAACATTTCAAGTAGATTATGTAAAACCAATTGGAAAAACAGCTAAAATAGAGCTCGGAGAAAAATCTTATTTCATTAAATTTAAATCAGAAAACCAGCCAACCATAACCCTTCCAGGGCAACCCACCATAGAAGAAAAAATTTTAAAAAACCATTTTGTATTTAATCAGCAATTGCATGGAGCTTATTTAAATTATGCCAACCAGTTTAATAAAACAGGTGTTCAATTGGGTGTAAGAGGAGAATATTTTTTATATGAAGGCACTATTTATCAGTACGACACATCGGCCTCTAATGGGTATTTCAACTTCTTCCCAACCTTATTTGTGACCCAAAAAATATCAAGCCACGAAGACTTAAATTTTAATTATGCAAGACGAGTAAATCGTCCTGGTTTCAGGCAATTAATTCCGTTTATTGATGTTTCTAATCCACAAGATACGAGTGTAGGAAACCCAGCCTTAAAATCAGAATTTATTCATGCAATGGAATTAACCTACTCCAACCAATATAACAAAACAAACACCTTATTGGGTAGTGTTTATTATCAATATACAAATGATTTAATTCAACGTTTCAGACGATACAATAATGATGGCACAACCTACTCACAACAACGTAACTTAGCCAGTGGCATCACCTATGGTGTTGAGGTTACAAACAAAATGAATTTTCTTTCTTGGTGGGATGCTACGTTAAATGTGAACGTATTTAGAAACATTATTAAAGGTAATAATATTGATTCTTCGTTAAACAATAAAGGCTTTGGAGGTTTTGGAAAATTAGTAACCAATACCCGATTGAAATATGGATTTAATTTTCAATTAACAGGAAACTATTATGCTAAAACAGTGATTGCACAAGGCTATGTAAAACCCTATTCGAACATTGATTTAGCCTTAAAAAAATCGTTCCTAAAAAACATGGTTACACTCACAGCCAATGTTACTGATGTTTTCAATACGCTTCAAACAAATACGATTTATAATTATTTTCCGTATTACAATCAACAAGTTTTACGTAAAAACCAAACAAGAGGATATAGTTTAAATTTACAAGTAAAATTTGCGAGCAAATCGCAAAGAGCAAACCCTACCACGCCTACAAAAAAAGTATCTAAAAAAGATAAAGAGGGGAAAAACAGGGATGAGAATTTGAAAAAAGATGAGGAAGGTGGTGATGAAGGTGGTGAGAAAAAGTAAACGTAAATGATTTTATAATTACGAATTTTTAATTACGAATTACGTTCGTTTATAAACAAAAAAGTCGTTTCAATTGAAACGACTTTTTTTTATTTATTTATGTCTAGTCCTGAAATAGCGATACACAAAAAAGTATCGACATGCAAACATCAGAGAAAGTGGGTTATACAAAGCGAACCCAAAAAGATTACACATTAAGTTTTAAGCTACAATTGGTATCAGAAATTGAACGGGGCGCAGAAAGTCCAACCGGAGCCTTAAAAAAGTATGGCATTCAATCACGTTCAACGATAGTTGGCTGGTTACGAAAATATGGTAAATTTGACTGGCTCAATCAAACGCCAAGCAATATGCCTAAAAGTCCGGAACAAAAAATGTTAGAGCTTGAACAGAAGGTCAAGTTATTAGAAAAACAAAAAGCACTATTAGAAAAGCAAATAGAAACAGCTGACAAGAAAGCCATTCTCTTTGACATGATGATAGATATAGCAGAAAAAGAGTATAATATACCAATAAGAAAAAACTCCTAACCCGAACAGTAGAACAATTTTCAAAAGAATATAAAGCTACAAAAACAGCTACCTGTAGACTGTTCGGGTTGGAAAGACAG
>JBILBN010000057.1:0-15143 GCA_044353665.1 Chitinophagaceae bacterium
TTCGAATGCATATCAAGCAGGGAATAATTTTTCTGGATTAGGAACGGGCATTTATACCATAACCGTCATAGATATGAATGGTTGTACGGCTACCTCAACAAAATCATTGGTAACCCCGAATGCACCTACAATTACTTCAGCTACAAATACCAATATCAATTGTAATGGACAAAATAATGCTACTATACAAGTAACTGCATCTGGAGGAACGGGTGCGTTGAATTATACTTTATTGCCTAATAACCTATCAAATGCTACAGGGACATTTAATTCATTGAATGCAAATAATTACACTATTACAGTAATTGATTTTAATGGATGTATTGTTCAAACGACTATCAATATTACTCAACCATTGCCATTAATTTTTAATAATGTAACTACACAACCAATTTTATGTTTTGGAGGTAATAATGGAAGTATATTGGCAACAACATCTGGAGGAACAGGAAATATTAATTATGTATTACAACCTAATAATATAAACAATGCTACAGGTTTTTTTAATAATTTAACTTCAAGTAATTATACAATTTTAGCCACTGATGCGAATGCATGTAGTATATCTACTGTAATTAATTTGCTTCAGCCATCCTTGTTAGTTTTAGATAGTATAGTGAATCCTTCACCAACTTGTGCAGCTTCAAATTTTACTGTTTATGCCCATGGAGGTACATCGCCTTATTCATATACTTTAAATAATGGATCGCCTACCACATCTAATTTTTTTACAAATATTACACCAGGGATATATACTGTAGTTGTTACAGATGCTAATGGTTGTAGCGTATCTACAATAAAATCAATCATTGCTCCAAATGCTCCAGTAATCACTAGTTTGAATATAAAAAATGTGAGTTGTTTTGGGTTTAATGATGGTTTAATATCAAACATAATTGCTAGTGGAGGAAATGGTATATATACATATTCAATATTGCCAAATAATGGGTTTTCAAATTTAATAGCTAGTACATATACTGTAATAGTTACTGATGGAAATAGCTGTACATCTTCTTCTATTGTTAATGTAACTCAGCCTACTGCATTATCAACTTCATCAATAACAAAAAGTGATATTTCATGTCATAATTTAACTGATGGAAGTATTGCAGTTGTAGGAGTAGGAGGTAGTGGAACGTTGGATTATAAGTTATTGCCTAATAATATCACCAACAGTATAGGAACCTTTACAAATTTAAGTTTCGGTTCATATACTCTTACTATTACAGATGATTCTAGCTGTACATATAATGTCCCATTTGTGATAAACAATCCACCAGCATTGGGTTTTTTATCAGTAGCTATTACACCTATTAGTTGTAATGGATTGGCCAATGCATCTGTTGTAGCAATAGCAAGTGGCGGTTCAGGGGGGAATATCTTCAGTCTAAATCCAGCATTATCATTGCCTAATACTACTGGTATTTTCCAATCATTATATGCCAATACCTATACAGTTACAGTTACGGATATCAACGGATGTAATAAGGATTCAGTGTTTACTTTGAATCAGGCACCTCCCGTATCAGGTTCGTTTATTGTGCAGCAAAATGTGTCCTGTTATGGAGTATCCAATGGAAGTTTTATTGCATATGCAAATACTGGGAATTCACCATTTACTTATTATTTATTAAACTCAACACAAAACAATACAACAGGTGTTTTCAATAATTTGTCAGCAGGAACATATTCCGTTCAAATTCTAGATGCAACGATGTGTAGTACTGTCATTTCTCCAATTATTATTACACAACCAACACCGCTATCGTGGACTAATGTGTTCACCGTAAACTTAAAATGTTCAACTGATTTTACTGATTCTGTTTCCGTTTTAGCATCTGGTGGAATAGGCTTAATAACATATTCAATTTCTCCATTGGGTCCACAAAATAATACAAATGGAAACTTCAATCAATTATCAGCTCAAACATATACTGTTACTGCTAAAGATGCGAATGATTGTACTATTTCTACAATTTTAAAAGTAGGGTCAAATCCTCCAATTCTTTTTTCTAATTTTAATATCATAAATCCAATCTGTAAGAGTGATACAAATGGTTTTATAAAATTAAATGCAACAGGGGGCATGTTTCCTTATCAATACCAAATTAATGGAAGTGGTTATACAAGTAATTCGGACTTTATAAATCTCTCATCTGGAAATTATTTTATTCAGGTAAAAGATATTAATAATTGTCAAAAAGATACATTTGTCAATTTGATAGATGGAGGGAAATTGGATATTAATTATTTAAGTATTGGCTCTGTGATTTGTAGTAATGCCAGTGATGCCACTTTGACAATAATAGGCTCAGGTAATTATGGCAACATAGTGTATAGTTTATTGCCCGACTCAATTACGAACGCAACAGGTATTTTTAATAATTTGGCTTCAGGTAATTATACATTAATAGTAAAAGACTCGGCAGGTTGTACAATTGATACACCTGTTTATGTAACACCGCCATTGAATCCTTTATCAATTTCAATAGATAGTAAAAATTTAAATTGTATTGGAAATGGGAAGGAAGGATTTGCAGAGGCAATGGTAACAGGTGGTGCTCAGCCATACATGTATGTTTGGAATACCAATCCAATGCAAACTACAAAAGAAATAATCAATTTAACTTCGGGATATTATATTGTAAATGTAGCAGATTTTAAAGGTTGTACAATTGCGGATACTGTATACATTGAACCAGGAAATTGTTGCAAAGAAGTCTTCATTCCGAATGCGTTCTCTCCAAACGGAGACGGGATGAACGATCTGTTTGGTGTTGTAACTTCAACAGGATTAGAACTTCTTCAGTTTTCAGTTTATAATAGGCTTGGCCAGCAAGTTTGGAAGACAAATAAAGTAAGAGAAAAATGGAATGGAATGTTTAATAGTGGAGCATGTGATATAGGTACTTTTTACTATATTTTTTCATATAAATGTTTGTTTGATGGCAATATTTATACGTTAAAAGGCGATATAAATCTTATTAGGTAGCTAAATATAATTTTTTTAAAAAGTTAGATAAACCATATTTTTCTCAAAAAATGAATACTCTCAAAAAAAAAGTTTATTTTCACACCAAAATAGGATTGATGTTCAAGAAGATATTTTTATCATTTATAGCGATTGTTTTTATTTCGCAACTAGGGTTTGCTCAATTTAGAATGGGTCCTATTGGTGGTTTAAATTTTAATAGACAAATATTTAAATCAAATACATATCGTTATAATGATGTATTTACCACCAAATTAGGATTGAATTTAGGATTGATTACCGACTTAACGATAAGTAAAAACATCAGCTTACAATCTGAATTATTATACACACAACGAGGTGGAAACTTTAAAACAGAACGTGTTAATATTACGGAAGAATATGATGCAAAATTAGGTTATGTATCTATGCCTGTCACTTTGGTAGGCAAATTGGATGTGAAAGCGGCCTATTTAATAGCAGGGGCAGGAGTATATTTAGAAAAATTGATTTTTTCATCATACAGTTTTTCTAGCAATGGTGTAAATATCGAAAGTGGCCCATTGAGAGTAGGCACTAACATGTATACAGATCAAATGAAACCTTGGAATGCTGGTGTTAAATTAAAAGCAGGATTTGAGTTGAAAAAAGGCATGTATTGTGTTGCATTTTATGATATCGGCACAACCGATATAAACCCACAATTTACCATCAATAGAAATAAAACATTTGGTGTACAATTGGGTTATATTTTTAGTTTAACAGAAGAAGATAGATACAATCGTTTCGAGAATTTTTACGAATTTTAATATCTAAATTATCATTATAGAAAAAAGCGAACGATACTGTTCGCTTTTTTTATTGATTCAATTAATTGCTTTTGAATTGGCGCTGATTATGTATTTCATGATAGACATAAAAAAATGCTTCTTAATCAAGAAGCATTTTAGGGATTAAACTTTTTTGTAGAGGTTAATATTCATCTTCGTTAAAGAAGAAGTCGTCTTGTGTTGGATAATCAGGCCAAATATCTTCGATGCCTTCATATACTTCAACTTCATCATCTAACTCTTGAATGTTCTCAATTACTTCAATTGGGGCTCCAGAACGGATTGCGTAATCAATCAATTCGTCTTTCGTAGCAGGCCATGGTGCTTCTTCTAAATGAGAGGCTAATTCTAAACTCCAAAACATATTTGTATCGTTTTAAATTGTTTAACTATTTTTCGCAAATGTAACATTTAATTTATAACTTCCAAATCTTTATGTTTGCAGTATGGTAATCACAAAAAACATTGTAAAATCGTATGGTTCGCTCCCCATTTTAAAGGGGGTGAGTTTGGAGGTTAATAAAGGTGAAATCGTAAGTATAGTGGGCGCTTCAGGTGCTGGAAAAAGCACGTTGCTGCACATTTTAGGTACTTTAGAAAAGCCCGATTCTGGTACATTAATTATTGATAATACCAATGTCTTTGAATTGTCGGCAAAGAAATTGGCCTTGTTTCGAAATCAAAAAATTGGATTTGTATTTCAATTTCATCATTTATTGCCTGAGTTTTCTGCCATTGAAAATGTGTGTATTCCAGCTTGGATTGCGGGCTTAGGAAAAAAAGAAGCCATGAAAAAAGCAATGGAGTTATTAGAAATTTTGAATTTGAAAGATAGAGTTGAACACAAACCCAATGAATTGTCGGGTGGTGAGCAACAACGAGTAGCCATTGCTCGAGCTTTAATTAATCATCCTGCAATTGTGTTGGCAGATGAACCAACTGGTAATTTAGATAGCCAAAATTCGAAAGCCATTTTCGATATGATTAATAACTTACGGAATCAATTAGGACAAACATTTATAATGGTTACGCACAATCAAGAATTAGCTGATTTGTCGGACAGAGCCTTAACAATGGTTGATGGTAAAACAATAAATTCATGACGTTGATAAAACACAATATAAAAATTGCACATACTGCTTCTTTCTCTTCATTGGTGAATGATTATGTAAATCGTGCTGATAAAATAAAAGAATTTATCTCCGATTTTCCTTCGCTCAATTCAATGCAAAAAGCGATGGAAGAAAAACAATTTAGTTTAGCAAAAAGAAAGGTGTTGGTGGATGTTTTGAAGAGTCAATATGCACATTTGAACGTTTTAGAACTTGTTCAACAAAACATAGAAAGCCTTTTACAAGAAAATACTTTTTCCATTTGTACTGCACATCAGCCCAGTGTTTTTACAGGGTATTTATATTTTATTTATAAAATAATTCATGCGATAAAATTGTCGAATGAGTGCAAGGAATTATTTCCTGCAAATAATTTTGTGCCTGTTTTTTTTATAGGAAGTGAGGATAATGATTTAGAGGAGATTGGAGCGTTTAATTTATTGGGTAAAAAATATCAATGGCAAACCAATCAACAAGGTGCTTGTGGCGAAATGGATACAGCAGATTTAGTTCCAATAATTGATGAAATAAAAAAATATTTTAATACTGCTGTTGAAGATGAAAAAGAGTTGTTGGCTATTTTTCAAAATGCGTATAAAGCAAATCAAAATTTAGCAGATGCCACACGATATATTGTCAATGAACTCATGGGACGATTTGGAATTGTGTGTATTGATGGAAATGATGCTCGATTGAAAACGTTGTATAAAGACGTTTTGAAAGATGAATTATTACACCAACAATCGTTTAAAATTGTTTCAAAAACGATTGATAAATTAGCAGTTAATTACCATGGACAAGCCAAGCCTCGGGAGTTAAATTTATTTCATAAAAAATATAATTCTTATCGTGAGCGAATCGAACTTGGAGATGAAAAATATAAAATTGTCAATAAAAATATAGAATTTACTGAACAAGAAATGTTGGCAGAATTAGAAAATTATCCTGAACATTTTTCACCCAATGTAATTTTGCGACCTATGTATCAAGAAACCATTTTGCCAAACATTGCTTTTATTGGTGGTGGAGGAGAGTTGGCTTATTGGATGCAATTGAAAGATTTGTTTAATCATTATACTATTCAATTTCCTATTTTATTTTTGAGAAATTCATTGTTGTTTATAGATGAAAAATCATCAACACAAATTGATAAATTAGGATTGACTTTGGAGCAACTATTTATGCCAACGAATGAATTGAATAATTTATTGTTAGCAAAAAATAATGTCATTCACCAACTCGTAGAATTTGAAAAAAACATCGAATTGCAGTTAAATGAAATGGTTCAATTAGCGGATACTGTATCGATGCCATTAGCAGAAAGTGTGAAAGCGCATCGGCAAAAGAATTTAAATATTGTTAATCGAATGCATGAGAAATTTGCAGCCCATATTAAACGAAAAGAAGTTGATAGCTATTCGAAAATTGCATTTATAAAAGACAACATATTCCCGAATAACTCTTTACAAGAACGCCATGATAATGTTATTTCATTGTATAAAATATATGGTAAAAACTTGTTTGATATTTTGTTGGAAAATGAAGAAGGTTTTGGGGATGAGTTTATTGTGATGAAGTAGAAAAGTTAATATTAATTTATTCTATTGCCACTTTCTCAAAATAAACGGTATCATTGGCCGTTACTTTCAATGAATAAATACCTTGCGGTAAATGGGGTAAATTAATGGTTGTTCTTTGTTGAATAGTTTGTTTTACACTCATTACTTTTTTGCCAGTTAAATCATATAATTCAATCAATGATTTTGTATTTATTGAATTAGGAAATTCAATGGTAATTTGATTAGATGTAGGGTTAGGATAGACGTTTAAATCTTTTTCTTTTTGGTAAGAATTTACGTTTGTTGATGAACCACATAAGTCAGAAACTAATGGGTCGATATAATTGCTTCTTTTTATTCCAAAACAATATTCACCGGCTATTATTTTTTTTGCAAATCCACTTCCAATTTTATCTGTTATTGGACCTGTTTTCATGCTATCATTTGCAAAAGCCCAATCTTGAGTTGCATCTTTTCTGTAAAACAATCGAATAGAATCTTCGGTGTTTTTTACCCAAGAACTATCCCAAGCTATATTAGCGCCAGCTCCAAAATATGAAAATGATAAATTGCCTAGCATATTCTCTAAATTAATACCATCTACTTTCCAATAACGAGAATCTGCTAAAACATATCCATTTGTATTTGCTTGATTTTTAAAACGATCTGGAGCAATCCAATTATGTTCAATTCTAATTAAAGAACTGTCATTATTGTTTGCAAATGCTTTGGGTTGAATGATGCAATTTGCTTTATAAAAAATTTTTTGTGAAGTTGTTTTGATCACTAACGTTTCTTCTGTGATGGCATCGCTAATTTTAGAGCTTGGGTCAACTACAATCATTTTGGGTTCAAAAGGAATAGAAATATTAAACTGCATACAATGTCCATTAAACACAGTGTTATAAATATGCAATTGCCATAATGAATCGTATACACCAATTTCTAAAGGAACATTGGCATAATAATTACTCGATTTATGTTTTCGTTGACGCAAATAAATTTCTGCATCATAATTGCTTCCATTTTTTGTTGCTTTATAATAATCAATAGAAAAATGTGTAAAGCCTTTATCAAAAATCCAATTATTAAAAAAGTCATTTAAATTTATGTTTGAATAAGTGCTTAAATAATTTTTTAAATCGTTGCTCGAAACGGCTTTAAATTTATTCGCATTTAAAAATGAAGTGAGTCCATTAAAAAATAAACTATCACCCATATAACTTCTCAATGTATGAATGGCATCTGCGCCTTTTAAATAAACTGTTGTGCCATACGTATAATTACTATCCATATTGGCAATGGCTCTGTAACCATTGTCGTTTAAATGAGCCGTATTTAAAACAGCATAATGATTGTCTCTTACGGCTTGTAAATAACTTTTTTGACCATAAGTATATTCTTGATGCAGATATTCACTATAACTGGCAAAACCTTCATTTAACCACATATCACCTGCAGTGCTACAAGTAATTAAATCGCCAAACCAATGATGAGAAAGTTCATGAGCAATTAAGGTTTCATAATTTAAAGTGCCATCAATAAACGGTTTCCCAATGTGAATATTTGTGGCATGTTCCATAGCGCCATAATTAAATGGTACTAAACTGTAGCCAACTTTTGGCCAAGAGTGGGTTCCAAAATTTTCTTCTAACATGCTAAAAGATTCTTGCAAATGCGCAAACGAACCTATCACATTATTGGTATCAGCTGGCTCACAAGCAATGAGTGCATCTGTATTTCCGTTATTTCCTACAAGTACTTGTTTTACAAAAACATAATTACAAACAGCGACAGCCGACAAGTAACTAGGAATTTCTTCATCTAATTTCCAATGCCATGTTTTAGTAGAGTTAGCATTTAATATTGAATCTAAAAGTAAACCATTACAAACAGCCATTTTATCATTGGTGGTTGTTATAAAAAATTCATATGCACTGCGTTCAACAAAATTATCAAAACAAGGGTGCCAAGTTCTACCAAACGAATGAGGTTGTGCATTAAAACCAACACCCATTTGAAAAGCATAATTGCCCACATACGAAAACCCTCCCCATGTTGCATCAGCTATTGGAATGCCGTGATAATATATATCAACCAATGCAGTGTCGTTTAAATTTAATACAGCATTATTTATTGTTAGCGTTTGACCTGTATGAGAAAAGGTAGAATTAATATTATTTACAAAAACGCTATCCACCATCAATCCTTCCAAATCAAAAAGTATTTGAGACACATTATTTTTTTTTGATTGAATATTTAATGTGGCTTTGGCAAATATATTTTTACTCGTGAAGTCAGTAATATCAAAAACTAGTATAGTTTTGCGAATATCTATCGTATCGCTTCGCAAAAAAGACGCCGCTTTAGATTGACAGATAAAAACAATAAATGAAATTGCTAAAAGAAAACTTTTTTTTCTCATGTTTGAAAAATTATAAATTAAAATTACAGTATCTGCCTGTAATTATGGGTGTATGTGTTTTGTTTTTTTCAAACAAGGCGAATGCACAACTAACTACCGACAAAATTTATCAAGGAATAACCTTTGATGATGTTATGATAAAAGAAGTTAGAAAAGGATTTGATATCAATTTATTTATAGAACGCGTGAAAAATGACACCACATTTTATAAAGCGTTTAAAACACTTCGTTTGCACAGTTTTACCATGTATAGTGATATTGAAATTGTTGATAAAATGATGCTGTTAAAGCATCATATACTAGTTTAATAAAGCAACAAGTTCAACAGAATTGCAGAAAGATGTCTGTGATTAAAGAAAAAACAACCGGAGATTATTTTACTAAAAAGAAAGCATTAAATTATCACACTGCTCAATTATATGCGCATTTATTTTTTACAAAAGGCACCGTTTGCGGAGCCAATAATATTGTAGGGAATGCCAAACAAAAAGGGTCTGCTAAGTATGAGGTACAATTGCGGCTTTTAATTTTTAATCCAGGAAAACGAATTTCAGGAATTCCTGGAATAGGAGATAACGTGGCTATTTTTGAAGAGCCATTTAGAAATAAATATGAGTTTAAATTAAGCAAGCAAAATTATTTCGGAGATTCATGCTATGTTTTTAATGCCATACCTAAAAAAGAATATGCTGATGAAGTTGTAATCAACGAATTGAAAACATGGTTTCGAGCAAGTGATTTTGCAATTATAGCTCGGGACTATTCATTAAGCTATAAAACCTTTTTTTATGATTTTGATGTAGTAATGAACGTAAAATTGAAAAATATGGGTACGAATATGATTCCTTATGATATTCAATATAAGGGCAATTGGCATGTTTTTTCAAAACCCAGAGAAAATGCCTCATTTACCTCAATTTTTACCGATTTTGAATAGGTATTAGCTTGAATTTAAACATATAATATTATATTTAGCGCATGAAAAATTTTGTGTTAACATGTACAATGCTGTTATTATTTGCATTCAGTTCAGAAGCAAATAAAAAGAAAAAGAAAGTGCTACAAACTAAAACGACCAAAGCCGTTGTTGCTGCTTCATCTTCAGTCACTCAAGCCAGTTCATTAATGTTGTGTAATGCTGATTATGGTATGCCCACTTGGTATTTGAATATGGTTAAAGGATTTCAATTCCCCTCAAATTTTCAAGCTCCGTTAAATTATCGATTAGTAACTATTCAAGAGAAAGAATTAGGGGATTACCTGAAAACAATTCCTTTTGAAAAAAGCGAAAATAAAATTAAAGTGCCTATTTACAGTAATCGAATGATTGATTGTGTCGAATTTACAATTGAACGAGTGACTACCATGGATTCTGTTTTACAAGCCAAGTATCCTGATTTAATGTCATTCAGAATTTATGAGAAAGCGAATCAATTAAACGCAGGACGTATAGACTGTGATGGCGTTTCTACCAAAATGATGCTTACCTATAACCAAGAAACATTTTTTGTAACACCAGTTAGTTTTAACAAAAAAACATATTACGCATGTTACTCAAAAAACGATCCGAATTTTAAAAAAGAATCTTTCGAAAGAAATTAAATAAAAAATAGAATAAAAAGAATGAAGAAAATAACAATTTTAGTAGCAGTAGCAGTAGTTTGTTTAATACAGGTTGTAGAGTCTAAAAATCATTGGACGATTTCAGCATCAAATAATGTTAAAGTAGATGGCGCTCGAAAAATTATTCCATTGAGATACAGTATCGCTCATTTAAATGCTGCCGATTTTCAATTATTACAAGCGTACATTCCTACTGAAGAATCAGGAAATTTCGCTACAATCACATTGCCCACTCCAGAAGGCTTGCTGATGGATTTTAATGTGTTTGAGTGTCCAATGATGGAAAAACCATTAGCTGATAAATACCCTCAAATAAAAACGTATACTGCCATTGCAAAAGAAAATTCATTAATCACTGCAAAATTAGATTATACGGTTTTTGGTTTTCATGCTAAAGTTTTTGATGGAGAGAATACCTATTTTATCGATCCATATTCAGATATAAACACAGGTACGTACATTGTGTATTACAAAAAAGATTTCTTCAAACCATTAAATGAAAGAATGGCTTGTCATTTTGGTGAAAGGGAATCGACTCCATTGCAAGCAAATGAAGTTTCGTTGCAACCAACTGAGTTGCCACAAATTTCGTATAAAACAAATGGAATAAATAAAAGAAGCTATCGTTTGGCATTGGCTTGCACAATAGAATATTCTGCTGCAGTAGGTGGGACAACCCCTACGAAAGCAAGTGTTTTGAGTGCTATGGTTACCACTGTGAATAGAGTGAATGGAGTATTCGAAAGAGATTTTTCGATGCATGCAAATTTGGTTGCCAAAACGGATACGTTGATTTATATCGGAACTACCGATCCTTATACAAATACAAATGGTGGAACGATGTTAAATCAAAATCAAACAACAATCAATACCAGAATTGGCTCTGCGAATTATGATTATGGACATGTATTTAGTACTGGTGGAGGAGGTATAGCCTCATTTGCATGTGTTTGCTCAAATAGTTCTAAAGCACATGGAGTAACTGGTTCGTCTTCACCCGTTGGGGATCCTTTTGATATAGACTATGTAGCACATGAAATGGGACATCAATTTGGTGGTGAACATACTTTCAATTCGCAACAAGGTTCTTGTTCAGGCAATAATAGAGTTGCAACATCTGCTTTTGAAATTGGAAGTGCAACTACCATTATGGGTTATGCTGGTATTTGTGGAACAGATGATATTCAATCACACAGTGATGATTATTATCACATCAGAAGTTTAGAACAAATGACTGGAACTTCTGTAATGGCATGTGCGACTAACGTTGCTTCTGGAAATAGTTTACCTACATTAAATTCAATTAAAAATACCTATATTATTCCTTACAAAACCAATTTTGAATTAACAGCTTTGGCTACAGATGCTGACAATGATCCATTGACCTATTGTTGGGAAGAATATGATAGAGGTGGTAGTGGTGGAACTTGGAATGCGGCTACAACAGTAGCACCTATTTTACGTTCATTTTCACCGACTGCATCAGGAACAAGGGTTTTCCCTACTTTAGGAAAAGCATTGACTAACAGTATTAGTTATTTAGGAGAACGGTTGCCAGATACCAATCGAATCGTTCGTTTTAGAGCAACTGTAAGAGATATTAAAAATGGGTATGGTAGTTTTTATACGAGCTTAGATACTACAAAATTAGATGTTATAAAAACAACTACCTTATTTAGAGTAACCAGTCAAAAAATTACTAGTCAATCACTAAATGCTTTTGCTACAGAAACAATTAGTTGGGATAATGCGGGAACTAATTTAGCGCCATTTAATACCACCAATGTAGATATATTTATTACGGTTGACAGCGCAAAAACATGGATTCCATTAGCATTAAATACACCCAATGATGGTTCAGAAGTGATTACAGTTCCTAACTTTACTGTTGTGAATAAATGTCGTTTTAAAGTAAAAGCGTCTAATAATGTTTATTTTGATTTTAATGATAATTGGTTTTCAATAAAAGGTGCACCTGCTAATATTGCTACTGTTTCTCAAAATGAGTTTTCAATATTTCCTAATCCTGTAGAAAATGAGTTGACAATCCATTCTACAACTGATAATAATATAAATTCAATCAAAGTAATTGATATGAGTGGCCGCATTTGTTTGCAAAATAATACAAACTCAACGAATATAGTTTTAAATACTGCTTCACTGGTAAAAGGAATTTATTTAGTAGAAATTATTTCAGCAAAAGGTAAAACGGTTTCTAAAATAATCAAATAAGGATTCATTGTTATCCTAAAAGAAGATTGAATTTTATTAATAAAAAAGGTTCGTTTTAAACGAACCTTTTTTTATCTTTTCACCACAAAGCCAATGTCATTATAGAGCGGAGATGATTCCCATTTTACAATTTCATCTAAAAAATTAGCTACTTGTTGTTCAATAAAAGTAACTGTGATTCTTGAAGGATCAATGCGCATCTCTAATTTTTGTGTATCTCTGGGATTAATAATTTCTTCAATGGTTGGGTAGGCAATGATGATAAAAATGTCGCCAGTATATGCTTGTGAAAATGCTAAAGTGCCTTCATGTTTGGTATAATATTTAACTTCTACATTTTCGGGTTTTACTTCCTCTCCTTCATTAACGGGTTCATTTAACGTGGGCTCTACACCAATAATAATATCGCCAAAAGTTAGCGTAACACCTTCTACATTGGTACTACTTCCCATCAGTTCCATACTCCATCCAATCTTATGTGTTGATACAATTTTAGAAATAGTGTCAATTAATAATTGTTTGACACTGTCATTCCACAAGGCACGTTTTTGTTTCTTGTTTTCTGATTCAAGTTTGTATCGAGCTACGCTGTCTGTTAAATTAATGGAAATCATTTTTTATTTTTTCTCTGCAAATGTATAATAGATTAATTGAGTTTTTCAAATAAACTATTCAACAATAATTCCATATTCATTTAACAAACCAGCAATAGTCAGGTGCGAAAATTTAGCTTTTTTTAGTTTATTTCTATCTGGCGAAATATTAAAATTAATAGAAGTTCTAAAATCGCATTTTTCTAAATTAGTTCGTTCAAATATTGCGCCTAATAAATCACATTGCTCAAAAATAGCATTGGTTAAATCGCTTTCTGAAAAATCTACTTCATGCAATTGGCATTGATTAAATATTGTTTTCTTTAATTGTAATTTATAAAAAGAGGAATGGGTTAAATTGCAATTTGCTAATTTAATCGAAAAACAAAATGGATTGCCATGTTGAAAATGAAGACCCAATAGTTTACAATTTTCAAAAATAACATCTCTAAAAGAGGTATTATTTAAATTGCATAAACTTAAATTACAACTTTCAAAGGTGCATTCAAAAAAGAGGATGTTTGCTAATGAAGAATTTGAGAAATTACAATTAATAAACGTACAATTTTCATATTCGCCTTTAGGTAAATGGCTTTCCGTAAAATCTTTTTTTGTGATTGTTAAATTTGAATATTGAGTTTCAGCCATAATGCAAATATGAATAAGTAAAGTATATAAATGGAGGGTAAAATAAAATCAATGCTTAACAGCAATCTACCAAATGCTAACTATTTTCCAACTACATTTCCAACGCTAAAAACTTCCCTGTAACACTGTGTTTGTTTTTAATAACTTCTTCAGGAGTACCTGTGGCAATAATTTTTCCACCACCTGAGCCGCCTTCAGGGCCAAGATCAATGATGTGGTCGCTTACTTTAACAACATCCAAATTATGTTCAATTACTAAAACCGTATTGCCTCTGTCAACCAATTTTTGTAAAACACCCAACAGTAATTCAATGTCTTGAAAGTGCAAACCAGTAGTTGGTTCATCTAAAATGTAAAACGTTCTTCCTGTATCTTTTTTACTCAATTCGGTAGCTAATTTTACCCGTTGAGCTTCTCCACCACTCAATGTGGTAGCACTTTGTCCAAGGGTGATATAACCTAAACCAACTTCTTCTAACGTTTTTACTTTTCTATAAAGGGAAGGAATATGTTTAAAAAAATCTGTCGCTTCTGCAACCGTCATTTCTAAAATATCACTGATGGATTTTCCTTTATATTTTATCTCTAAGGTTTCTCTGTTAAAACGTTTGCCATTGCAACGTTCGCACAACACATGCACATCAGGTAAGAAATTCATTTCAATTGTTTTCATACCAGCACCTTCACATGTTTCACATCGTCCTCCTTTTACATTAAACGAAAAGCGACCGGGTTTGTACCCCCTAATTTTTGCCTCAGGAATAATGGCAAATAATTGTCTGACATCATTAAAGAAATTACAATACGTTGCAGGATTACTTCTTGGTGTTCGTCCAATTGGGGATTGGTCTATTTCAATAACTTTATCAATTAATTCTAAACCCTCAATGGATTTATATTCTAATGGTTTTGTTTTACTATCATACACATATTGCGATAACAATGGATAAAAGGTTTCTGTAATCAAGGTCGATTTTCCACTGCCTGATACACCAGTCACACAAATAAATTTTCCCAACGGAAATTCAGCATTTACTTTTTGTAAATTATTGCCATTCGCTCCTTTTAAAATAATAGATTGCCCTTTGCCTTTTCGTCTTTCTTTGGGTATTTCAATTTTTTGAGTACCTTTTAAAAAGTTAGCAGTGGG
>JBILBN010000058.1:0-15082 GCA_044353665.1 Chitinophagaceae bacterium
ATTTTTTATTCGGTAGTTTAGTCACCGTAATTGGTTGAATAATATCATGCAATTTGATAGATTCTGCCAACTCTTGTAAAGGAATTTCATCAAATGTTCTTCGTGGTTGATTTGGGTTAACTTCTATTGATGTCAACGGAATTCTGGAAATGCTTCCCACCAAAGCCTCATCGGTTGGTTGAGAAGTCATTTGTGCTGCATTTGCATTTTTTTGAAATGCATTTACTTCATCTTTTATATTGCCTAATAAGGCACCAATGCCTTTTCCTATTTGCGCTTTTTGGTTGGGTTTATTGCTCATTCTCTTCGATTTCTATCGTTTTTTGACTGTTTTTTATTTTCGTTAAATCGTTGCGTTGTAAAACTTCTTTGGCAAGGTTTAAATAATTTAAAGCACCTGTAGATTCAGCATCGTACAACAATACGGGTTTACCTAAACTTGGCGCTTCGCCTAATCGTGTATTTCTGTGAATAATGGTATTGAAAACAGACTCATTAAAATGATTTTTTACCTCCTCAACCACTTGGTTCGATAAACGCAATCGACCATCATACATTGTCATTAAAATACCTTCTATGCCTAAATTAGGATTTAGTTTAGATTGTACAATCGTAATTGTATTCAATAATTTTCCTAAACCTTCTAATGCAAAAAACTCACATTGAACAGGAATAATCACGCTATCACTAGCTGTTAAAGCATTTACCGTTATTAAGCCTAATGAGGGAGAGCAGTCAATGATAATAAAATCAAAATTGTTTTTAATTTCATTTAAAACCGATTGTAATTTATATTCTCGATTAGGATGATTAATCAATTCAATTTCGGCACCCACTAAATCCAAATGAGAAGGCATTAAATATAAATTAGGGGTTTCAGTTTCTAAAATTACTTGATTAACATCTACATCATTAACCAAACAATCATATACACTCAATTGCACATTGCGCAAGTCGAAACCATTGCCAGTAGTGGCATTTGCCTGAGGATCGGCATCTATTAAAAGCGTTTTATAGTCTAAAACAGCTAAGCTACACGCTAAATTGATGGCTGTAGTTGTTTTGCCTACACCACCTTTCTGATTTGCTACTGAAATTATTTTACCCATCAACTACAAAAATGATATTTATTTGTGGTATATAAAATTTTTTTTATACACCGAACAAAAATTGTGAATAATTTTTGATAATAACCTTCAATTTAACCTTCATTTTATTAAATCGAGTTTTTTTATCCGTTGTAGTTTCTTTTTATTGAAATTTTCTGTTTCAACATTGTCTTATTTCCACTTCGTATATCTCGAAGGGATACCCAATGATTTATAAATATAGGATTGTGCAATTTCTCTTACACCTCCATTTTTATTGATTGCTTTATTTTCGGCAGTGGGATAGGTTCGGTTTGAAAGAAATACAAAAACTAAATTGTTGCTGGGGTCGGCCCAAACACAAGTCCCTGTGAAACCTTGATGACCAAAAGCTTTTAGGGAAACATTATCAGCACATGGATTACTTTTGTCGGCATTGGGTTCTGGTTTATCAAATCCTAAGCCTCGTCGGCTAATCATCGAATATTTAGATGTAAATAATTCCACAGTAGATTTTTGAAAATAGCGTTTTCCCTGATAACTTCCCCCATTTAATAGCATTTGCATTAAAATGCCTAAATCGTTTGCCGTTGAAAAAAGTCCTGCATGCCCACTTACGCCACCAAACATGGCAGCACCCATGTCATGCACATTGCCCTGTATGATTTGATGCCTGAAATAATCATCAAATTCGCTGGGCGCAATTTCTGCATTTTTCAAATTCTTTTTGGGTGAATAACACGTATAATTCATTCCCAATGGTATGTAAAATTCGGCTCTTACAAATTCATCTAATTTCTTTTTAGTAATATTTTCTACTACAGCTTGCATAAATATAAAATCTAAATCGCTGTACACATATTTGCCCCTGTTTTCTAAAGGGGAAACAAGAATTCGTTGCCACATGGTATCTACCCAATCTGTGCGCATATATAAATTATCGGCAACTTTTAGGGTATATTTTCCTCTAATTGTTTTATTGTAAATTAATGGATTGGGATATTTACTGGAATCTAACGTTTCTTTATAAAAAGGAATCCAACTTTTTAAACCTGCTTGGTGTGTTAAAATGTCTTTTATCCTTAAATTTTCTTTATCAGTACCTCTTGTAATTGCAACATATTTGCCTAATGTCGCATTCAAATCTAATTTTCCTTGATCATATAATTTCATTACAGCCATGGTAGTAGCCGCTACTTTAGTAACCGATGCCACGTCATAAATGGTATTAATATCTACTGCATTTCGTTTATCGTTTCCTATGTACCCAAATGACTTATCATAAAAAACATTGCCTGCTTTGGCAGCTAAAATTCTACATCCAGGAAAAATATTTCGGTTTACACAACCCTCTAAATAAGCATCGAGTTTGTCTAGTTCAGCAATGTTAATGCCTAATGCCAAAGGGCTTACACAACATTCCAATGGATACTCTTTTGAAAAAATGGAACTTGTTTTAAAACGTTTTTCTGGCACATCTTTATTTTGTTTTGCAAATCGAGCTGAATCTATCACTTCTCCTAAAGCATTTTTTAACGATACAATTCCATCGCCTTCTTTATAATTTTCGCAAACTGTTACGGGCAATTTTCCTTTTGCTTTTAATTGACTCGTAATTATTTTTGCCGCAATATTTTGGGTTTCTTCTGCTTCATCATAAGCTACTAGTAAACCTTCAATGTCGCAAAAACTTTTTACTGCATAAGGATTGCCAAATAAAACGGTCATGGCATTCTTATTTCGAGAAAGTAGGTTCACCGCTTTTATTTCTAATTCATCTAATCCAAAATTATTTTTAGGATAGCCACTCATATTGTGCACTCCAACAATGACTGCCTCGGCATCTTTGAGTTCTTTTACAAATGATTTTAATTCTCTTTCAGATGTAGGAGCAAATAAAATTTCCTTAATACCATATTTTTTTAACTCATTTGTAAATTTGGTTTCACTGCTTGTACCAACACCCACATAAACGATGTCTTTTACAGCATCTTTTTTTATTTTTTCTAAAATTAAATTGGGATCGTTTAATAAAGTAATTGCATTTTCGGCCACCAATAAACGAATTGTGGAGGTATATTGATTAATATCTTCATCAATATTTTCGGTGTTTATTTTTTTGAAATGAGAAAGGTCAGCATTGTATTTAGCGACTAAAATTTTCTTTACACTTTCTTCCAAACGGTTCTCAGAAATTACCTTGGTTTCAATGGCATTTTTAATTTTTTGAATACCCGTTGGTACATCTTGAGAAAATAATAATACATCATTACCAGCCTGAAACGCTTTTAAATCAATATCTCCAGGGCTGTAGTGTTTCGCTACGCCTTCCATATTTAAAGCATCAGTAAATATTAAACCCATGAAACCCATTTTCTTTTTTAATAAATCAGTGACTGTTTTTTCAGACAAAGTAGATGGAGTGTGCGCTTGGCTGTCTAACGCCGGAATTTGCAAATGAGCCACCATGATCGATTGAATGCCATTCGCAATTAGTTTAGTAAAAGGATATAATTCTAGTTTTTCTAAATCGGATAGTGATTTAGTAATTTCAGGGGTGTCTTTGTGCGAATCAACATCGGTATCGCCATGACCAGGAAAATGTTTCGCACATGCCATTACGCCATTATTTTGTAAACCCCTCATGTATTGAATGCCAAAATTTGCTACTTTGTTTTTATTTTCTCCAAACGAACGAAAATTAATTACGGGATTATTAGGATTGTTATTGACATCAATGACTGGTGCAAAATCGATATGCACTCCTAAACGACGACATTGATTGGCAATAGCTGCTGCCATTTTATAAACGATGGTGCTGTCTTGCATAGCGCCTAACATAATTTGTCGAGGAAAATCTTTAATGCCCGTTAAACGCATGCCTAAGCCCCACTCAGCATCCATCGCAATCAACAAAGGCACTTTGCTTTTTGATTGATGTAAATTGGTTTGTTCGGTCTGAGCTTTGGGTGTTCCTTGCATATAAATTAATCCTCCAATTCCATAATCTGCAATTAATTTTTCAATTAAAGGTTGATTAAATTTTTCACCACCTGAGTAGGCAGCCACCATATAAAGTTGGGCTATTTTTTTTTCTAAGGTAAGCGAATTGTACACACTATCGACCCAGACGGCTTGAGGCGATTTAAATGGAGGTAATTGTACTGAACTGTTTTTCTCTTGACCAAAAGAAAGGACAGGTATCGAGAATATAAAAAATAAAATACGAAGTAAATACTTTGTTGACATTGAATGACTATTTCGTCAAAATTACTTTTATTAATTTAATATCAAAATACAGTTTAAGAATAATTATTCGTTTGTTTTCAAACTTTATCATTCAATTTAAATTATAACTAAATATTTAATTAATATAAGGTTGTGAAGTAGTCGATTTAGGAATTCCTGTATTTCATAGAAGGCATTTTGCAAATGCATTAGTAACGTTGCACAACCAAGTATAAATTATAATAACGATAAAATTGCCTTTTGGTTTTCTAATGTAATTTGGAGTATTTGAAGGAGTGTGTCTTGCATTTTTTTTGCAAAATCTTGGTTGAAAATAGTTGAATCAACATGTTCATAGCAATTATTATTGTTTGCACTATTGGAATTAAAAATAGGGATTGATTCTACAGGTATGATATCATTTACTGCAACTCCAAAATAATCGGCAAGGAGTTTTATTATGTTGTTTGATGGGCGATAAGTGCCATTTTCGTATCGGGAATAGGTGCTGTGATTACGACCGATAGCCCTTGCTACAGCTGCTATTGACACATCTTTTGTTAATCGGAGTTTTCGGAGATTTTCACCTATCTCTACATTGGATGCTTTTTTATTTTTGTTCATAGTAGTAAATTATGCTAGTATAAAAATAAATACAATTTTTTGCAAGAGCAAATAAATTGCATAAAAAAGGCAAATAATGTGCAGTGCGCACTGGTAAAAATTAAAAAAGAATTGCAAAATTTGTGTTAAGAAAAAAATCTACCTTTAGGTAAAATTTATAAATATGAAAAAGACTTTATTAAAAATCATTTTATTTTTAGTGGCAGTATGTTTAGTGCAGATAGCCAAAGCGCAACCTGATATTAAACATAGCCTTTATATTAAAGAGAAAAAATGTTACCAAAACAAAGAAGGTTACGCTTATTATTATCAACACAGTAAGGGTTCTGTATTTGCTATTACTGGAAAACGTTCTTCTGGAATAACCTTTGATGCTGTATTAGCAAAAATGAATGCCAATTTAGATACCGTATGGTCTAAAACTTATGGAGGCAGCAATGATGATAATCTGCTTTTTATTTCTGAATTGAAAAACGGGAATTTATTGTTGACAGGTACTAGCAATAGTTATGATGGCGATGTGTGGTATGGGCATAGTTATACAGGAAGAGAAATTTGGGTGATGGAAGTGGATACAAATGGCGTATTTAAAAAAGGAAAAAATTTTGGAGGAAGTAATGGTAGTGAATTGTGGAATGTAAAAGTAAGCACCGATGGAGATATTTATTTAGTGGGCACTACGGCAGCTGATGATTATGATTTTACACACCCAAGTTTTGGTTTTTTAGATACAGATGGCTGGACTGCCAAATTAGATAGCAACTTGACTATTAAATGGATAAAATTTCAATCGGGCAATAGTGGTGATGCAACTACAAGTATTGAAGAAGTAAATAATAATCGATTTATTGTGAGTGTAGGTACAAGCTCTACTAACATTGAAATGTTGGGACCACAAGGAAAAGGGGGAGCCGATTTATTAGCAATATATATAGACAGCAATGGCAATGATGTTTGGAGAAAACGATATGGGAGCAGTAATATAGATTTTGGACAAAAGTGCTTTGTATTAAACAATATTATTTATTTTGTTAGTGTAGGTGGAGGTATGGATGGTGATATAACCTACAATACAGGAGGACAAGGGATTTCAAGTATGTGGATGCTTAAAATAGATACGATAGGTAACATAATAGCTAGTAAAGGATATGGAGATACAAGCTATGGCAATACTTTTGTAGATGCACAACAGATTAATGGTTCTATATGGGTTACGAATTCTGGACCAGGGCAAGGAGGAGATATTGATATGAGTGTAAATCCCTTATCGGACAATGGTTGGATAGGAATGATAGATACTAATGCTAACTTGGTGGGCAAATATACCATCAATGGGAATGGTTCAGAAGGTATTAATAATATATTTAAATTTAATAATGATGTTTGTGTGAATGGAGGTACTACCAGTTATTCTCCAAATTCGTTAGGCTGTAATCCTGCTACGGATACGCTATTTGGTTTTGTGTTTAAAATTGGAGTTGCCCCTTTGTCCATCAAAGAATCTAGCTTAAACAAACAAGCAAATTTATTTAAGCTATATCCTAATCCTACTCAACATACTATTAATATAGAAATGAACGAAGAAGGGAAATATGAACTACTAATTTATTCATCTGATGGGAAAACAATTTATAAAACTAAAAGCAAACAACAACATGAGCAAATTAATTGTGACGATTGGCAAAGAGGAAATTATATAATTAAAATTATTCAAAACAAACAAACACAAACACAAACATTTACTAAACAATAACAATAAAAACTATGAAAAAATAACCTTAACAATCGTAACATTGATTTGTCTATTTGGCAAATTGTATGCACAAACCGACACGACATCCTTAAACCCTGGTAAGGCTTATTTGGATGCACTAAAACAAGAAATAGAATCGACGCCAGATGATGGCATTGAGTCTAACAATGAAAAGATAAGAGAATATGGCTTTTGGGCAGATAGATTGCCACAAAGAGAAGAAGACAAAAACCCGAAATTGATTTATGCACAAGCATTGGCAAAAACTACATTATCAACTTGTAATCCTAAAGAGGGAGAGTTTAATGGCAATTGGGAAAATACAGGGCCCAAACCCACAAGCCAAGCACAAGGGTTGGTTAGTGATATGTGGGTTGACCCTACGAATGCAGATAGAATTTTTATTTGTGTGCAAGATGGAGGACTTTGGAGAACAACAAATGGAACCAATGCGAATCCAAATTGGACTTGTATAAGCGATGCGTTTTTAAGCACAGGGTCGATTAGTGGACGAAAAATTGCGGTCAATCCATTTGATAAAAACGATATGTATTTGTCAACTACAATTGATTCTAGAAATGCCTTGACTTGGGACTATGGACAAGGAGTATGGCACAGTATTGATGGAGGCAATACTTGGGTGCAAGATTTAAGTGGATTGCCAGCTGTTATTGATGCTTTTTCTAGTTTTGTAAATATTGTATTTGCACCGTTTAAAATAAACGGTAACACCCAATATATGATTTATGCTAATCAAGGAAGCAAACTACTCCGAAAAATTGTGAATACAACTAATTTGCTGTCTGGTACATGGGAAGATGTTACGCCTACTGTCTGGAATGTGAGTACTTCAATCAGAGAAATAGAATTTAATACTAATACGTTTGGTAAATGTTATATAAATAGTGATTTTGGTTGGTACTGGGATCCTGTAACTACTATTAGCACATTTTATCCATCTGGTCTTTATGAACTAAATTATAATAATTTAGGGAATATTACTTCTACTACTACAATTGCTAATGCAGGTATACAAGAATTAGAATATCCGATAGTGCATATTGGGAATACAAACGGAACTGTAAGTACTATAGTTAATACCACAACTTTAAATCCGTTAGGATTAGAGCATCCACTTTGTTACAGTATAAAATATGTGAATAATTGGTTGTATGTAAATACTGCTTGTGGAAAAAATGCAAATGCTGCTGGTGGATATACTAACATTCCTGAGGGAACCCATACTTTAATTAGATATAATATCGGTAATTGGACTACTTTTTCTTATATAAAAAAAAGTATGTATTTAGCCTATAATTCTAGTAGATTGACTATGAATTTGGCTGTGAATGTAAATAAGCCCGAAGTACTTTACTACTGCAATACTCAACCTATAAAAATATACAAAGATGTTAACAATGCATTGCAAACACAGGTGATGCAGGGGTATAATACTGCCAACTGTCATGCAGACCAACGTTGTGCTATACCCTACACAACAATAGTTGGGAATGATATTGTGTATTGGGGAAATGATGGTGGAATAAGCAAATCGGTAGGGAATACTTTTTATAATTTGAACGGAGTTGGGTTTTACACTTCACAAGTATATGATGTAGATGTGAGCAATGCAGGCAACAAAAGGATTATAGCCTCGATGCACAATATGGGAATGGCAACAACCAACACACCCAATTGGGAAATAATAGGAAGTGGCGATGGCTTTAATAGTATTTATGACAAACGAACTGATTATAATAACCAAACCTATTTATTTGCAAATCAAGGCGCTTGGATGCCATATTTACACACCAATACAACATCAAATCCTACAATTGGATTTGTCGCACCTACAGGACCTGGCGAAGGAGATAGAAGTTACCAATATCCGCACGATTTTGATGGCAATTTAATGTACATAGCAAACAAAAATTTATGGAAATCGCAACCTGGAGGCTACCAACAATGGACACCAATAAGTATTGGTGGTAATTTGAATGGAGCAGTTGGAGGTACCATTTTAGACAATGCACGAGATATTGCTGTTTCTCTTATCAATCCTGATAGAATGTATTATGGGTTTAGAGGACCAGGTGAATCTAGTCCACAGAGTAAAATACGTTTTTTTGTAAGAAGAATGGATATCAATTCGCAAACCCTAAAGTGGAAAAATATAACTCCAAGTTTAGTAGCAACAGGAGGGTTTACTTTTACAGATGTAGAAATAGACCCTGCCAATGAGAATCGTTTTTTTATTAGTTTTGGAGGTGTTTTTTGGAACATTCCTGGTACTCACAGAGTTTGGATGGGGGTTTATAATCCAAGCACAGACGTTGTAACATATACTGATATGAGTTCTGGTTTAACAGAGCTTCCAATTGGGAGTTTAGCCTATCAAAAAGGGAGCGATGATGTTATATATGCTGGAACCGATGCAGGGGTGTATAGATGGGACAAACCTCAAGGTTGTTGGGTGAAATTTAATAATGGAATTGCTTCAACAAAAATGCCCAATGTATTAATCAATGATTTAGAAATAGATTATTGCGCAGGGAAATTAGTAGCAGGCGCTTATGGTAGAGGTGTTTGGGAAAGTGATTTGTATTATCCAAATGCTAATCCTGTTGCAACAACAATAATACCAAGCAATACAGTAGTAACTTGGAATACAGATAGAGTTCTGGATGGTACTGTATTAGTTAAATCAGGGGCAGTTTTAAATATTACTTCAAACACTGCAAATATAATTGCAGGAACACCTTATTATACCTATGGTACCACAATTTATATGCCTACAAATGCACAAATTGTGATAGAAAAAGGTGCAAGATTAAATGTTTACAAAGCCAAAATAACCAATGCTTGTGGTTCGAGTTGGGATGGTATATACACCCATGGAGATAATACCAAAGAGCAAAGCAGTACTGTGTCAGATGGTACCGCAAGTCTGACAACAGATACACATCATGGAGTTGTTTCAATTTCCAAATCGACCATTGAAAATGCACGATTTGCTGTCAATAATTTTTACGGATGGCTGCCAAATACTGGAGGTCTTTTATTTTTGCAGGGTGTTAACTTTCTTAACAATGCAACATCTGTAAAAATGATATCCTACAATTTTGTTAAAACAACCACTGTTGGTAATACTGTAACATCAATAAGATTACTTGATAGATCAATAATAAGAGGAAATTTATTTGAAATTAATAATAAAAGAAATGATTTTAGAGAACACATACATATGTGGGAAACAAATGGAGTTGGCATTGGTGAAAATAAATTTGTTAATATGCAAGATAATACTCACAATAAAGGTTGTGCAATAAGAAGTTTTGACGCAAGTTATACTTTTAGTAAAAATACTATAGATGGATTTTATTATGGTGTTTGGTCAGATGGTTTTTTAACTACTTATCCAATATTTCAACCAATCAATATATCAAATAGTAATGTATTTGATAAAAATCAAATTTCAATTTCATTAAACAATTTAAAGAGAGCCATTGTAACGGATAATATAATGCAAATAGGAATGATGCAAGAAGTTACTCCGGGTGGAGGTACTGGATTTTGGTCAATTGGTAGTAGAATGGAAAACATAAGTGGGTTTACTTATAAAAACAATACTCATGTGCTTACTTATCCACAACAAATATCTACTATTTTCCAATATTCATCAGGTTCTGAATTATATAATACTGGTCAAGGTGCAGAAGCAATAGAGTGTAATTCATATACAGGCTTATTAGTTGGTAACGACGCCTGTTATAATTGTGCAAATAATAATGGAACGATTGGTTTAAATTATAGATGTAATAACAATAGTGGTAACAAACGATTTGATTTTATTTTAGAAGCTGGAGCAAGAGTCAAAAACATTCAATCGTATAGTGCAACTAGACCATCAGCAAATAAATTATCCTCTACAGCTGGAGTTGTGAATTGGTTTCATATTTTTGATACACATAATGGTTCAACTAGTAATGCACCTGTAAAATATTGGCAACAGTTGAACCAAAAATTAAACAATGCTTCAAACATAGTAACTCCAGTGGATTTTGCTGTATCAACTGCCCCTAATTGTGCTATCACTGCATCAGGTGGTGCAGCTTGTCATTTGGCTGTACTAAATTCAATACTGTCAGAGCAAGGAATTACAGAAGAAGAATTAAGTGATTTAAAATCAAATTTTGTCACTAAAGAATCAGAATATAACACACTTAATAGTATGTATAATCAGTTATTAAATGCAGGCAATACTAAACAAATATTAAATAATATAGAAGATGACAATTATCCCAATCAAATGGCAGTTAGGCAAGAAATGTTAAGTATGTCACCTTATGTTTCACAAGAGGTATTAATCAGTTTGGCTAAAAACAATTTAGTTTCAAATGCAGTATTGTTTGAAATAATTGTTGCTAATCCAAATGGTAGCATGTCTGAAGAATTGATGGAAGTTTTAAACAATGGAATAACAACCCCTTTCCCAGAGTATCTACAAGCTATTATTAGAAATACTTGGAATGGAAATGATGTTTTAACTTTATTAATTGCTAATAGTTCCGATAAATTCTCTGAAATGACAACATTGAAAAATTATTTATTAACAGCATATTCGTCTACTGATAGATTGTACAATACAGATGAAATAAATTATTGGCTTTCAAAAGCTAGGACATTAAGAGGTGATTTTGAACTAGTTGAAATTAAATTAAATCAAGGAGATTATACAAATTCTTTATCATTGCTGGAATCATTACCAAATTTATATAGAATGAATGAATTTGAGGTCAATGAATATAATGATTTTGTTGATTTATATAACTTTAAAAAAGATTTATTAGAGAATGCAGTAAATATTAGCAGACTTGATACTTCAAGAATTGAACAATTAAAGCAAATAGCAGACAGAACTAAATATAGTTTCCCTAGAAGTATGGCTAGAAGTGCATTGTGTTTCTTTTATAATATATGTTATCCTGATAGAGATAGAGTTTTGCCTACTGAAAATTTAAATAGGAAAATAAAAACTGTAAAAGAAACTCCAAAAGAAATAACCGTTTATCCTAACCCTGCAATAGAATACGTTGCTTTTTATTACAATTTATCAGATGGTAATGAGGTAACCAATTTAACAGTGAGCGATGTAACTGGTAAACCAATTTATCAATCTTCGCTGAGCAATGGAATAGGGCAACATATTTGGGATGTAAAAAGTATAAGTAATGGCAATTATATTTACTCGATCACAACAAAAACAGGTTTGAAATATTCTGGTAAAATTGTAGTTCAGAAATAGGGTTTAAATTTCTCAAAATAAAAAATGCTGTCTCAAAAGGACAGCATTTTTTGCGTTTGCATTATTTGATTAAAATACATTGATTATTAGTATGTGTAGGTGTTTTTTTAATATTTCTAAATATTTTAGGGTTTAAATTTACAAACCAATCTTAAAAGCAAAACTCAAATCTCCAATAACAAAAATATTATTAGGTGTGTAATTGGGGGAAGTCAAAATATTACTCATGTATATTCCTCGGCTATTCTGTATATGTATAAGGATATTTTATTCATTTCCATAGAGTTTTTGTATTTCCCTGAACAAAAATTCTTATCAAAAGCTAAAAAGTATAAAAAAGTAATCTCTATGAAAGCCACTCATATCTAAGTGCTTTTATTTTAATATATTTACACCATCCATGAAGCAAATTTTATTCATATGTTGTATACTTGTTTTCTCTAGTTTCATTCAAAATCAAGAAGATGAAATCAATGCGCTCTTTGCTAAAAAAAAATACCAAGAATGTGCCAATTTTTTAAATAATCTTTCGAAAGACAATAAGTATGTTCATTATAATCATACCTATAAATTAGCTTCTTGCTATGCGTATTTAAATAAACAGGACAGTGCTTATTTTAACCTAAAAAAAATAATTAATTATTTCAATTCGTTGGATGGGTTGGTGTCTATAAACAATATTTCTATCGACTATGCTTCTTTTAAAGAGCTTACCAATACTTCTTATTGGGATAAAATAACAAAACAAATAAAAAAGAAAGCTGTAAAAGATCATTTTTACAATAAAGATTATGGATATTTTTTTGACATTCAAAACAGCAGCAATTTGATAAACAATAAATTGGCTTATTACAAAACAGAAAAAGATACCATTGCACTAAAAAAAATAATCGTTGAAAAAGATAAAATAGATTCAGTAAATGTAAAAAAAGTGATTTCTTATATCGAAAATAAAAAAAATAAAAACGCTGCAATTGATTATAATTGGTCAATAATTAATAACACACTTCATCAATCGGCTAGCCTTGAGCAAAAAGAAAAGTATTTACCTCTTTTGTATGAAAATACGAGGCTGAAAAAATTAGATGCATATGCGTTCACTATGTTTTATATGCGTTTTTTAGAACAAAAAAATGGAATGAAAATAAAAAATTTCAATGCAATAAAAGACAGTGTGATCAATTCGTTCAATCATTAATTATATCTTCTTAACCAAATAAACAGTTTAAAAACTTATTTTTGTGTGCAATGGAAACATTTGTAAATAAAGTAGCTGAAAGTGGAATTATTACCATCAATTTAGAAGACTATTTCCCAAAGGATGTTGTAATTTTTGATTTGAAATCTTTTTTGTTCATGGAACTTATATTGAAAGAAAAAGATTACAGAGCTTCCTTATTGGCTTTTGATTGGTCGGTTTATGAGCAAAAAAATGTAGTTATTACTTGTTCGGTTGATGCAATTATTCCTGTTTGGGCGTATATGTTAGCAGCCAATTATTTGCAAAATGTTGCCAAAAAAATATGGGTAGAAACTCCAGAAAAAGCAACTGAATTAATTTTATTAGAAAACATTCAACAGTTGGATGAAAATGAATTTGAAGACAAACGAGTAGTCATAAAAGGGTGTGGTGAAATTGCGATTGCACCCAGTGCTTATGCAGCTATTACTGCAAAATTAAAACCAGTAGTTAAAAGCATTATGTATGGTGAGCCTTGTAGCACCGTGCCTATTTATAAAAAGAAAAAAGATTAATATAAAAAGTATGAAAAAAATAATATTTGTATTATTGACGATGTTGTCATTTCAAATTTGTATGGCACAAAGAGGCAATCCGCGTTACCAAACTGAAATGCAAGAAAATGTAGTTGCTTATAAACCAATATATGTTTCTGCACCAGAAACACCCCGTAATTTTACATTATTTGGCGAAAAAATGCCTTTAGAACAGTGGGATGTAAGAGAGCGTTTAGATCGAGAATTATTGGTGAATACGTTTATGCAAGGGTCAACCTCTTATATTATTAAACAAATGGGACGTTGGTTGCCAATGATAGAAGCACGATTAAAAGCCAATAATATTCCGGATGATTTTAAATATTTATGCATCGCAGAAAGTGCATTGCAAAACCAAACATCAAAAGTGGGTGCTGTGGGTTTTTGGCAATTTATGCCTGGCACGGCTCCTATTTATGGTTTACACATTGATGGAGAAGTAGACGAACGATACAATCCTGAAAAATCTACAGACGCTGCCTGTAAATATTTAAAAGATGCTTACAATAAGTTTGGCAATTGGACATCTGCAGCTGCGTCATACAACTGTGGTATGGGAGGAATGAATGGGGCATTAAACAATCAAGGTGAAACCAGTTTTTACAATGTTTTATTGCCCGAAGAAACAATGCGTTATATTTTTAGAATAGCCGCATTAAAATATATTTTAGATAATCAAAAAATGTTTGGCTATAATTTAAATGATGACATGATTTATCATCCTTTAGAACTTCGTACAGAGACGATTTCATCAGGCATTGGAAGTTTAGTATCTTATGCAAAAAGTAAAGGCACGAATTATAAAACGATACGCATGTTAAACCCTTGGATGAGGGATAAGTTTTTAAATAATTCAAAGGGCAGAACGTATACTGTTTTACTTCCTCGAAACTAATTATTTCTATTTCATTCCAATTTGTTTTTTGCAATTTGTACAAAAGAAAATTCGTTCTTTATCTACTTGTGAAACAGTCCCATTCGCATCATTCATCAAACACAATGGATCGTTTTTGCAATGCGGTAGTCCTAAATTATGACCTACTTCATGTATACAAACTTTTTGTAATCGCTCTCTAAACTTAGCCTTACTTACCTTTCGTTTTAATCTAAAAGTGGAAACAACACACGTATTGCCTGGCCTAAATCCTAATCCGAAAATGCCCCATTCTTTTACATTTTTTTTGGAGTTGTTATAAGCAATGTCTTTTTCAGTTATTAATAAAGTATTTTGTGTTGAGTTGTATTTTTTTAAAATTAAAGATGCTTCATAACGGGTTTTGCTAGCTGCTAAAATAGCTGTTGTGAGTT
>JBILBN010000013.1:0-46928 GCA_044353665.1 Chitinophagaceae bacterium
CTTTGCCATTGAATAATGGTAATCGATTAGGCCTTTAATTGGTTTTTGTATGATAGTTCCTAAACTAATTTCATATTGCGCACATAAATTTTCTAAAATATCTTTCAAATAAAATGCCACCGAACCTGTAAAATGAACAGGTACTTTATGCACTTGAGGATATCTAATTAAATGATTAATAAATAAATCGTTTAAACAATCTTCAGCAATATTTTCGATCATGTAATGCCCTCTGTTTTCAAAAATGAAAGAGGCAAATTGTGCTAAAAAACGATTAGGAAAAGGCTTTCGATAAAGGTTGTCCAAAATAGCATCTAAAAGGTGTTGATATTTTTTTTCGAATGCAAGTTTTAATTCAGGTTCTAAAATATCGTGTAAATAATATTGCAATATCTTTTTACCTAAGTGAGTTCCTCCTCCTTCATCTCCTAAAACATACCCTAACGATTGCGTTTTAAATGCAATTTTTTTTCCATTAAAATAACAAGTGTTGCTTCCAGTTCCTAAAATACAAGCAATCCCTTTTTGATTTTTACAGGTTGCCTGAGCAGATGCTAAAATATCACTGTACGATTTCACTTTTTTACATTTAAAATAGTCCTTCAAGCATTGCTCTACAAGATGTTTTGTATCTTCACTGTTAATACCTGCACCGTAAAAATGAATTTCATCTAACTGAATTTTTGCTGGATTTATTTTTAATTCTGTTTTAAAAATAGAAATAATTTCATTGGACTGCAAAAAGTAAGGATTAATCCCTTGCGTATGAAGCATTTTCTTTTTTCCATTGGTAATTAAACACCAATCGGTTTTAGTGGATCCGCTTTCGGCGATTAAAATCGTTTTGCTTTGCATGTAGCAATATTAATATTTTAATATTAAAGGTTTCGTTTTTTTGTTAAAAATAACACATGTAATTATAATTGAATACTTTGTAATTCGTAATTAAAAATTCGTAATTGACTTAATATTTATATTTCAACCCAATTCTAAATTCATTGGAACTATTTGTTTCATTCGAACTTTTTGGCGACTTAAGCGAATTAAATCCTAAATTATATTGCAACGAATAATATAAATTTTTATTTAGTAATTGTATGCCATTTTCAATACCAATTAAAAAATAAGGATTAAATTTATTAAAATCCTTTATTGTAAATTTATTTTCAGTCGTATTTAATGAAGAATGATCAGCCTTTATAGCATATTTATTTTGAGCAAAAAAAGATTTCTCAACTCCTAACCCAGTTGTGATAAATGTTTTTTGGGCTAATTGAAAGTTAGAATTTACACCAATTGAATTGATAATTTCTTTTTTGTGTAGAATGGTAGAATTTAACATTCGTTTGCTAAATGAGAAATAATTAACTGAATATTGTAGGGAAAAACTCAATTTATTCCGAATTTTTAATCTTTGCTCAATACTGGTAGCATAGGAAAATGATGGCAAGCCAATTTTATATTTTGAAAAATTGGAGTGCACATTTAATTTAGAATTATCTATACCTACATGAAATCCAATAAGTGTAGAAACCCTTTTTGTTTGTGCGTTTGCAATACCCGATACCAAAATAAATATTAAATAAACAATCCATTTTTTCATATCAAGCTTTTTTTTTCTAAAAATAACTATATTTAAAAGTGTCACCATTTTTAAAATGTTAAATTTTAAAATAATAGGATAATTTAACATTTGAATACTGACTTTAAGTATTTTAATTTAGTTTTGCACTTCTGGCTTCGTAGTTCAATTGAATAGAATATCAGATTTCGGCTCTGAGGGTTACAGGTTTGAATCCTGTCGAGGTCACTAAACAAAAGGTCTGCATAACAGCAGGCCTTTTTTTATGCCTATTTCACAGGTATTTCAATAATTTTTAGCTGTCAGAAAAAAGGCTTTTTTAGGCAAATGTTTCACCAATGTTACACCAAAATGAATTTATGCAAAACTTAGTGTAACATGAACATCACATTTAGGCTGGAATACAATCCAGCAAAGGATTCCAAACAATCAAAACCAATATTTATCCGTTGTACACAGGACAGAAAACACAAGCGTATTCATACAGGAATTTCTGTAAAAGCAACAGATTGGAATAAACAGAAGCAACAAGTTAGAAAATCACATCCTCAGTACCAAGTTTATAATCAACTCATACAAACCCAATTTAATCAGGTGTTGGAAACCTACCATAAGTTGATGATCACTCATAAAGAATTGAATTTGGAAGCACTCACTGAAACCTTAGAACAAATAGTTGAACAAGAGGATTTCTTTGTGTTTGCCTTCAATACCAAACTGAATGAAATAAAATCACGTAATAAATTAGGGACCTACAGACGTTATGCAACTGCTTTACATAAATTTCAAGTATTTTCATCTGGTAAATTACCTATACAAGAAGTTACTTATTCCCTTCTGAAGCAGTATGAAAACCACCTTATAAGCCACCACAAAAATTCAAGAGATACAGTATCAGCTAATCTAAGTGTCATCCGTACCGTCATAAATGAGGCTATTAAACATGATTTGTACAAAGGAAGAAACCCTTTTGATCTTCTAAAACTAAAATATACAGATAATACCAAAGAAAAATTGACATTAGATGAACTACAACGTTTTATAAATGCCCCTATTCCTAATATACCTTCTGTACAGATTGCAAAAGATTTCTTTTATGCATGCTTTTTAGCAGAAGGAACCCGTGCTGGTGACATGATAGGTATGAAGAAAGAATATTTACAACATGGTTGTCTTGTATTTGCACAACAAAAAACAGGTGCAAAAATGGTAATACCTGTTGTACCTGAATTGATGGAAATATTCAAGCGATATCAAACAGTTGAAGGGAAATACTTCTTTCCTTTTTTGAATAAAGAACCTATTGTAAATGAAATTATTATAGGAAATAAACTTTCTTACATTAATAAGTATATAAAAGAAGTTTGTAAGTATGCTGGCATCCTTAAAAAAGTAAGTACTCATGTTGCCAGACATACCTATACAGACATTGCATTACAGGTTAGTGGAGGAAATATTTATCAGGTCCAACAAAGTCTAGGACACAGTTCTGTTAAAACCACTGAAATTTACAGCCGTAACAGGGTAAATTTTAATAAGCAGTCCATGTTACCTGATATTTTAAAATTGATTGAAGAGGAATAATTTTTTATGAATAATTTCCACTTGGCGGGTAGTATATACTTTTATACAAAACACTGAGTGGGAATTTTTTATTTTATAGGATAATATTGTAATCGATGTAATATAAATTAATTGATATTTTAAAATTACATTTTATAAAACAGATGCTATTATTTGGTTACAGTTAATTATTTTATTGAGATTTATATTTTATAAACTTTTAAAATACATTCATACTATAGAAAAATACATTTCAAACATGAAAAGCAAAGGCCTCTACAAAATCGGCAAATTGAAAACTTCTTTTTAATTGATTATTCTCTTCTATCCACATACTGTATTTTTTTATTGCTGAAAGATATTGTAAAATATCATTGGAAGTGAGGATTGGGTATTAAAAAATATTGAGTATTATAATATCCTATTGAAGATTTGTTTAATTATTTCTTATTTAAAAAAAAGAATTTAACAAGTTATATATTAAATTATAATGTTTCTTATTTCAATTATTAAATTTCATCTTCATTATGCTTCTAAATCAATAATCTCCTGAGAAAATTTGCTCTGTCTTGGTAAAACTCAAGATATTCAGAGTCTGTAAATACATCACTTTTATCATTGTTACAAAAATAACAAGAAGGATTACAATTCTCTTTTGAATAATTCCCAGTTGGAATCTTACGGTCGATTTCTAACCAGCAACCTCTATTAACACCACTTGAAATGGTTCCATAAATTGGAAATCTCAATGATTTAACCTTACCCTCATGTACTAATTTTTGTGAATCTTGTTCACTCAATCCACAATATGCACATTTTGTATTCTTAATATTTTCGTCATACCAACACAAAAAATCATTTTCATCAATAAAACCAGAAATCAATTTATCAACTTTATTCTTGTACCATTTAAGAAGTTGGGCCTTAGACTTTGGCATATATGTCCATATTATATTTGGCGTAATTATTCTAATCATATCGGAATTAGACTTTTTCCCATTTTGATTTGGCTGCTTGAATCTTATGTATTCACTCACAAAATCAGCTTGGCGGAAACTTATTAAAATATCGACTTGAACCTTTAAAGGATTTTTTACCTTTTTTTTATATTTTCTTGTAGGTATTAAAACTTGTGGAATTGATTTAATCTTCAATATCAATTTATCTCTAACTGACAGACAGTTTATATCGGCAAATTGACCGTCTTCAAACAAAAACGAGTTTTTAACAGCCTCAGTAATTTCGGCATTAAACATCGTCAGTCCTTTTCTCTCTAAAAATACTTTTTCAATTTTCATTTTTTAAATATTTAGCCTTGAATATTTTTACCACAATAAAATAGAACCTTTTAGGTAAAATTCAAATTTGAGGTTGATAAGTGATTTTTTATATCTGTCACCCAATTTAAATCAAATGATTTACTTAATCTTTGACATTGTTGTTCTGACAATTTTGGGACAATAATTTGTTTAATCGCATAGATTTCAAGTAAATATTTCAAGGAAATAATATCATTCCGTTGATCTCGTAAAACATCTAATAAGATCTCTTGATTTATTGTGACAGAATTGATTTGTTTTATTACTCCCATTCTATAATAATGACTTGCCTCTATGGATTTAAATTGGCTAATTTGCTTGATTGAATCTGTGTAACCCCGCATGATGTTGTTATTTCTACCAATGTCTAACCAACAAGCAACTTGCTCAGATTTTATAGAAATATCCATTACTATCTCCTCTGATAATATCCAATTATTTTTTAGCGAAAGCTCCAATGCTATACCTTTCATAGCCCGTATTTCAGCATGTTCGTAATTTATATTCTTAGCAATATTTAAGGATTCTTGCAGCAGGCCTTGTTTACACAATTCTATCGAAATGTCACTCAATGCTGCGAATTCATCACTTTCATTACCTATACGTCCAATAACATCTATTGATTCCTGTATACGACCCTGTTTGGCTAATTCGACTGCTATGTAATGAAAAGCCCAAGGCTCCCAATAATCATCAGTTATTTCATTTACCACATTTAGCGATTCCTCAAATTTCCCTTGTTCACTGAGTTTAACTGCGATTTGCGTCAATGCTAAACTCATGCCCCAATCATCAGCAATTTCCTTAGCGATAACTAGTGATTCTTGGATTAATGATCCTGAAACTTCAAAACAACCTTGTTTAAATAATTCAACTGAAATACTGCTAAGGGAAGAGATTTTACCCTGTGAATCATTTATTTTTTGGGCGATTACCAGCGATTCATTTAGTTTTCCCTCTTTGGATAGTTCAATGGATATTTTGGTTAAATAATTACTTTCCACAAGGTCATCTCCAATACTTGATATAATAGCTAATGCATCATGCAGTTTACTCTGTTTAAAAAGTTCAATAGCGATATTTTCCAGTGCGTCAAACCTAACCTGTTCAACACTTATACTACCGGCAATTCCAAGTGATTTGTCGAGATGCCCATTTTTTATCAAATCAGATGCGATATCCTTCAAAATTTCACACCTTTGAATGTTATCACTTGTACCTCGAGATGAAATAAGTGACTCATACATCACCGATGCCAATTCTATAAATTGATTCATTTTAGATAATTCAATAAGAATATCTTTAATCGTATTCATCTTGCTGCTTTTATCACTTGTACGTCGGGCAATTTCTAGTGACTCCTTTAACTTCCCTTGTTTTACCAATTCAACCGCAATTTCCTTCAAAGTACTATTTTTACAACGTTCATCACTTATAGCATCGACTATGTCAAGTGATTCCATTGTTCGACATTGTTTAGATAATTCAATCGCAATTTCCTCTAGTCCTCTATCTTTCTCACTTATGTTTACTATGCCTTTAATAATATCAAGAGATTCTTGAAAAATTACTGACGACTCCTCTTTATTTCCTTGTTTAGAGAGTTCCTCAGCGATGGCAAACAAAGCGAGACTTTTCTCTCTATCATCATGTATACTTCCGGAAATCTGCAGTGCTTCCTCAAATTGAGACTGTCTTGACCTTTCAATTGCGAATTCTGCCAGAAAAATATCATAAGGCTCTCTACCACCCGTACCTTGTGCAATTTCAAGAGATTCACTCATAATAGAAGCTGTTTTTTCATTATCACCCATTTTCGATAATTCAATCGAAATTTTCATCAATGCACTACACTTAAGGAATTCATTATTAATACCCCTAACTATTTTAAGCGATTCTTCAATTTTGCCCTGTTTACATAGTTCAACAGCAATCCGCTTTAGGGCACTTATCTTTTCACTTTCGTCTACGATTTTTTGAATAATACTAATTGAACCATCTTTATCACCTTGTTTGGATATTTCAAAGGCAATGTCCAAATAAGCTTCATCCTTGATGGTTTCATCAATTATTTCGTCAACAATGTTAAGTGCATCATTCAACTGACTTTGCCTAGTCCGTATAATTGCGACTTCCTTTAACACATTTCCCTTATCACTATTATCACTATCATCACTAAGACTTCTACCAAAGGCAAGTAACTCTCTTAACACAGATGCGAATTCTTCTAGTTGACCATATTCGTAAAGTATGTTTGTTATGACCTTCAGCGCATTGCACTTATACCACTGATTACTTATACCTCTGGAACTATTAAGCAATACCTCAAATTGAATTGGATTAATGAACTCAATCACATTTATCCAATCCATTTCCCAGCCATCACTTCGCTTATATACAATTAGATAATCCAACCCTAATTCCGCACATTCACATACCATTCGAAAAACTAAATAACTCGGAAAGAAATTATTCCAATCCAACACCGAATGATCTACCGGTAGGTTTTCATCAAAATGCTTTAACAACTTCTCAATTGCTTCTTTCCTAAATGTTTTGTCTCTACCATTTAAGAGCGTCAACTCCATCAAACAAAGCATGTATAAAATAAACTTTCTTTGTAGCCCTTCTTTGTCATTACCTCCAAATGCTTCAATGCGTTGTAAAGCTGTTTCAATATCGTTTTGAGATACTAGCTCAATAATCCTCGGAGCATCGTTTTGCTCTTTATGATAAAGATCTACTTTATTCAATCCACATTCTATAACATCTTCTTCATTATACTTAGATGCCCAAAGCATCATCTCGTTAAGCATGTTTTTACTCCAGTCAAAACCTTTGCTAATTTCAATTTGGCGATTCCAATAACTGTTATCATAAGCTATTTTTCTCAATGCTTCACCATTACCAGTAATCATAGAATCAATAAATAAATGTGACGAGAGGAATTCCAATGCATAATGTTCAATTTCATCGTGACTACTTTTTGCCAATGCATCTTGTGCTAATTCTATCATGCGATTGTTGTATGCTACAAATTCATTTTGTGATAACTTAGATAGAATATACACTCTTAAACGTTCATGATAAATAGTATATTTTCCTACTTGTGCACTATTAAACCATTTTGAAAAAGTTGACACAAATTCTTTAATTTCTATTTCTGATTCATTCAATGCAATGGCAATAAAATGACAACTCACTTCTTTTTTTAACAAAGAGAAATATGCAAATCTTTTTAATAGCTTTTGGGAATTATTTACATTCGAGTGCCCTAAAAAAGATGACTCATACAAACCATTTAAACCATCAGGCAAAGAAGATGCATTGTCTGGATGAATACTATTATTATTTAAGCCATCATAAATATAACGAAGGTATGATGGATCGATTTTATTACTCATTATGCTGATATTTTTCCTTTTTCTATTACTTCCGTGATAAATTCTTTTGATACGTCGAATTTTTCTAATGCTTTTTCTACCGCATTTTTACCTAAACCCTTTATTGGTTGTAGTATTTCTACTTGTTCAATTGTATTGAAATTATGCAGTTGATAAAATTGCTTTTCACCTTTAACATTGGATCTGTAAGAAAATATCCACTTGATATTTTCAGCACTCCTCCAATCTTCAATTGGTTTTTCTTCTTCATCATATCGATAAAACCAATCAGACAAATGCAAGGAAGAATTTGCAACTGCAGCTTCATCTAGTGCATCTATTATAATGATAAGATTTCCTGATTTATTATTTCTAGGTGATTTGAAATTTGATGATAAAAGCAACTGAAAAAAATGAATCAAGTCAATATATTTTGATGGCAATCTGTCCAATTTTCTAGCTACACTTTCATCACTTGTATTCCACCATTGATTTTTTTTTCCTTGTAATATCAAGTGATATAAAACGGCATGAAGATTATTCTGCATTCCAGAACCACAAAAATGATACAATACTGGAATTTGCAATTTCTTCAATTTTTCAATGGCTTCTGCTGATATGGCTCCTTTTCCCATACCTGCTTCTGCATATATTGGTAATACATTATTTTGTGATTCCGACTGACACCAATCTAATATTATTTTAATTTCTTCCTCTCTACCCACAAAACACTCTTGATAATATGCTATTCTTTCACTGTGATCAAAAACCTGCCCTGCACCTCCTTTTAATGCTTGTCGCATGGGCTCAAACGTAGGCTCAAATGTTTCAATTGCAATTTGTTTAGATTTTTCAAGCCCATCATGCTGTTTCGTATCAGGCCATTCATTACCAAATTGCGTATTGATAAATTTCGCTTCTTTTTTGTTGCCATACAATCCCTGAAATATATAAGGCAACCCTTCTTCATTGCCATTTTGTAAAAAAGGATATAAACAATATTTCTCTGTTGCATTGTTGAAATAAAATTTATTTTCTTCTAAAGTTATCGTTGCGTCATCAAATAATTCAGCCAATTGTTCCATCTCATTAAAAAGAACAATTGATTTTTCAATGAATACTATATGCTCTGGAATAATTCTTACAAATTGATGTACAAAATCATTTCTAAATTTTACAAAACGTCCTAATACATTTTGACCATTGCTATTTTTAACCAATGGTTTGCTCCAATGTGAATCTGATTCAGCTGATATTTCCCAAATGGTTCGCCAGCTGGTATCACTGGGTAAAGATTCCCTGAGATTATCAATGACTTGTTTCATAAATAGAGCGTCCCCTTTATCGTCTAGATGATGAAGTTTTTTAGACAATGAAACCACAGCACCTAATCGAAGCAAAAGTGTACTTAAACCCAATGCAGACATATAGTAATTATTAAAATCTGATTTTTTATTATTAATCAAATCAATAATATCATTCGTGCTAGCAGTATGCAACCCTAAATTATTTTTTATATCCTGATATCTATCTAAATATCTTTTAATTGTTGACTGTATCATAATGATAATGTTTTGTGTTTATATTCAAACTTTACATCTCTTCGTCCAAGAGAAAGAAATATGGCTGTTGTTTCTGTAATTTCTTTGGGAAATCCATACAATTCATCTAATTCATCTTTTATAAAATCTTCTTTACCAGAATTAAGAAAAGGGTTTAATATTGCAAAACACTCATGCACATGTTCAATTGAAAAATTGTATTTATCAGCAAACCTTCTAGCAAATACTTTGCCTTTTTTTACTTCTTTTATCAATTTGCTCATGATTGTACAAAGTAATTCGTAATCTTCTTTTTCTTCTAATTTGTCTAATGAGGGGCCTTTAAATCTAAGATAATTATCGAGCGAATATTTCCATTGTATTTCACTAGGAATATTAGCTTTACTTTTTATCGTAAATGATTCGTTTATATACTTATCCAAGTAGGAGTAATGCTCTGCAAATAGAATAACTGGAATTTCTGCATCATAAAGTGTATTGACTAATTTCAGCAAATGGTTTTCATTAAAAAGTCCAATATGAACTCCATAAAGTATGACAACTGGTTTGTTTTTTCTTTTCGAAATCAATTCTTTATTCTTGATGGATTTTACGGTATCTGTGAGATATTTATTATTACCTGTATCTGAATACATTGCCTCACCTAATACTCTCAATAGAAACAAAGAAGATGTCGTTAGACCAATATCTTGTGTTCGAAAAAAAACTGGCAGTACATTCAATTCTTTTTTCAAAGTCGTTACTATAGATTTATATGCATATAGTCCATTGGCATCAAATGGTCTATACCAAATAGCAAATGCCCCTTTTTTATTTTTATTTAAAAAATTGATAACCACATCATTAATTTCAGCATTATTTACATCTTCGTTGTTTACAAATTCACTTTCTGCTTTAATAAATGAATCACTCAATTCTATACTGATTCTATTTGCCAAATTTGAAAATTGAAAACAATCTTTAAACAACAGCCAATCAGTATCATCTGAAACAGACCAATCACCTATAAACCCGTCTTTATTTATATAATGAAATTGATGTCTTAAATTATCAAAAAGTTTGGCTTCATTGATTTTTTTAAGCAAGCTTGCAATTTGTTCCGCTTCATTGATATTTCGTTCTGGAGGGAGTACAAAAAAACCATGCATTACCTCATTCCTTAATGATGCCAAGCGAATAAATTCATCTTTGAATTCATTAAAAAAAGGTGATATTCTTTTTGCATCATCACCAACTGAATCTTTGATCATATTGACAGCCCATTTATATAATGGACCTGCGTTATATGAATTCCCACCAGCAGTAAACAGATTAATTAAGAAGTCATTATAAACTGCCTTTTGATTCGGTTGCTGTAAATAAACGGCAAAACCAATAGCCGCCAACTGAGAAAGAATTTCTTCGCCTAATTCAACAAGTTCATCCGCTGCGTATGCATCTTCTTCAGATTGGACTGCTTTGATTTTTTCGATGATGCGTGGTGGAAGTAATTGCGAGTGTTTAAGTTTCATTTAGTCAAAGTTTAAAAATTCTAAATCTTGATAATCATCTAAAAGTGCTGTTTGATAAACAAATTGTTTAAACTTTTTTTTCTGAAAACCGAGACTTTTGTTTGGGTAATATTTCTTTATAAATCTTTTAAAAATTAGATTTTCTTGTAATTTTCCATCCCCATTTGCTGGCGAAGGACCAGCTACAACAGAGATTTTTTTACCATCAATTATTAGGTTAAAGCTCAAAATATTCTTGATGTTTTTTATTTTTTTCCTATTGTAATATTCAATACTTATTTTATCTCCATTTTGTATTTGTACTTCCACCTTGCACCCACTTTCAATTAATAGAAGAATAAACATATCAAATACAAATGTTTTGGGATTTAATTTTTGAGCTCGAGTACTAAAGCTCATACCGGATGATGTAAAAAATGATCCTGTATTAAATACTAGTAATATATTTTCACTTTTTGGGGAAGAAAGTAATTTTAACAAATCTTCATTTAAAATAATATTATATAAGTTAGAGTCATTCGCGTTATATTCTCTTCTTTGACAAAAATCAATTATATCAGCATAGTTTATTTTTCTCTTATTTAGGAATTCAATAATTTGATTTTTTCTTTTAACTCTATTTTGGTCTAAAGTATTAAATAGATCTTCGCCAAGTAGATATAACCACAACATTTCACGATTTCCATGATAAAAAGGCAACTTAGGTTTAGGAACTTTTTTACCTGAACAATATTGTAGACCTTCAAATAAATCTGCCTGGTATGTATGCGGAGGAAATGTCCCGATTATAAATTTTTGAAAAGAATTATCCAAGGGTAATACATCTTTATAAGGATGTTTTTCAGGAGCAGGATTACATGGTAAAATATTCTTAGATTTTATAAAATCAATTGAATTATTGTGAAGCTCCATAAAGCATTTTGCTGTCAACTCAACATCGCCAGAAAAATGTAATTTATTTGCAGAATTTTTAAAAATGATTTCGTTTAGTTTTATCATAGTGTTTCATTTGATTTTGACAAATGGTACAGAGATAATAAAACGCCAATAGAGTTTAATACATAAGCTACCGTTCTCATTATTGGATATTCTGTATCATAAAAATAATTATATAAAACAAAAATAGACACAAGTCCTAAGACTATAGATCCAATTGAATGCCACTTACTCAATTTGTTTTTAAAACTATAGTATGCCCATGAAATGGAACCTGCGATTAGCACAAGAAAAATGACTAATGCTGCTATAATTAATATCATAGCCAAGTATCCTGCCGGGGTCGTATTTTTTTTACCGCACTGACGGCATTTACTACTCACACTACTTGTATAATAAGAATACCCACATTCACAATCAATTCTGCTTTGTTCTGCCATAATTATATTTTAATTTATTTTGTTTATTTTTTTCTTTAACAAGTAATTTTAACCTTATCACTTTCTTCTATGCAAATCACTTTCAATAGATCTACTGAAAAAGCATTCAAATCAGATTGCAACATCATCCTTTTTTGTTTGGACAACTTTTTAAGTTCCATGCCTTCACAAAAACGACGCAGTTGTTTTTCACTTTCTATAATCAATCCTGGAACTTGGGCAAGATTTCCAAATTCATCTTTTGCAGCCATTGTAAAATAGCAGGAATTGGTGTGGTTTACTTTGCCAGTGATTGGATGCATCGCTTCCACTCGGATCCCTACAATCAATGAGGTATTTCCTACATAATTCACTGAGGCTTTTAATGAAATTAATTCACCCACTTCAACAGGATTCAAAAACTCCACTCCATCTACTGCTACAGTTACACAATAACAAGCGCAATGTTTGGTAGCGGTTACATAGGCTACTTTATCCATTAAAGACAACAGAATTCCTCCATGAATTTTACCACCAAAATTGGCATAAGAAGGAATCATTAACTCAGTAATGGTGGTTTCAGAATCAATAATTTTTTTATGCATCATTTCTAAAAAAATCTAGGTGTTTTTGGATAAGGAATCAATGCTTCACATAAACTCCCCACATAATCATCCATGATAATAGATAAACCAATAATGATCGCAATGGTAATTAAGGCCGTACCAATATTATTATTTTTTATTTCTTCGCCTTCGTTGATGTGTGTCATTTGAAATAATGTAAATAAACCGCCACCTATAACCATCATGGTACAAACAATGCCTATGAGTGAAAATAATAATACATAGGCAAATGAAACAGCTATCGTTTGAAAATCAACAATGGACGTTTGATTAAAAAAACGGATTGCATTGACTGCAGGGTTTATAATTGCCGATAAAATTAAGGACCCTGACAAAATAATACCTGCTTGAAAAATAGAAAAGGCCATATTATTTTCTTGTACGCCATATTTCTTTTTCATAATAAAATTAAAAGTTTTGTAAATAATAAACAAGGCTACCACTCCGATAGCGAATGCTAATAAAAATTGAATAAAAATAATTGTCTTCATAATTGTATTTTTTAATTGTTTTTTTAAGTGTTTTAAATATAATTTTTAATGCTGATTATAAGATAATGCAATATCCCAGTTAGACATATTGTTGTGTTCAGGATTTACCATACCTATTCTGTAGCCTTTAGCGGTTAATTCTACACCGTAATGATTCACTCCATCAATCATTTTATGTACACCACCAGCAACAGGTAATCCAACGCCAAGTATGCTGTGCCCATAGGTTTCACTAACCCAAATAGATGCAGAAATATGCAATTCTTTTAATATGGCAAATGCCAATAAACTTCGTGTATCACAATCTCCTTTTAGATTATGCAAAAATTCGTAGGGAGATTGAACACCTCCAGGTACATTTGGCAAACAGGGCTTTCCATCTTTATGATATGATGTTACAAAGGATGAATTTGAATTTTCTATGATCTGTTGACAAGTATAATCGTGCACCAAACAATAAGGAATTTCTTGTACAAATGTAGTTACCATTTCAGCTGTTTCTAACTGATTTAAATTTTTTGCTTGGGCTTTTTCTGCAAATTGTTTGACTATATCTTTAATTTTAAGATTGTCATTTTGAACCATTCCAATATACAAACCATTAAAATAGGAAATCGTATTAGACGGATTTCCATTTTTAGCTAATTGAGCAGCCTTTTTTTGAGATTCAAAAAACATAAGTGACCTCGTAGCATATTTTGCCAAATATTGATTTTTTATAAAATCAAACCATTGAATTTCTTTTTCAGTAGAAAAATCTTTGTTATTATTTCCTTCTTGTTGCTCGGTTTTTATTGGTGGACTAATTTTTATTTTACCGTCTTTTGTTTCAACCGGAATTAAATTTTTGCTTTTGTTCGAAAGAAATGTGAGCCCGTATATAAATAAGATAAAAATAAAAAGAAAAGAAAATATTTTACCCAATCCTGTTTTGCCAAAAAAGCGAGTCAGTAACCAACCTACTGCAACTACCAGAAAAATATAGAAAAAGTTGGGTGCACTAGTCCAACAGAACCTCAAAATAATTACCCAAAAGAAGATTCCTAAAAGATTCCAAATCCATTGATTAGAGGAAGGAGTGCTTATTGGTGCTGCTGTAATTGGAGCAACTACAATTTCTGGTTGGGATTCAATTAGGTGTAATCCACTTTCATCCACATTAACTCCAGAACCCGTTGAAGAAATTATGGGTTCTACTTTATTTTCAATTGGCAATTCAACAACCTTTGGTTTTGTTTCAACTTGAAAATAAATATCGCCGGTCGCTTCAATAAAAGCATGTGGCTTAAAAGAAAATGTATCTTTTTGAATACTGATATTTTTAATAATTACATTGTGCAAATCCTGACTAAAATATTCAGTTTCCCCTTGCGGAATAAATACTTCTGTAGTCTTTCGATAAAAATTTAATTTAGTTTTTTGGGTAATTTTTTTACTAAACCAAAAATCTCCTGTTTTTACTGCTTCAAAATCGAAATCAGAAAGAATTTCTAATTCCTCAATTTTAAGGTAGGTCCAATGAATTTTAGAAATAGTAAACATACCAATTGTATCAGCATTTTTACTTTCATAAATTCCAGTGAATTTCCCTTTAATATGTTTTGGATTTTTTATCAAAATTTATTAATTTATATTTTGTGTTTTATTGTCAACTTCTTCCCGTTTTGTTTCAATTTTTTCTGTTTTAGAAAGTTTTACTTCTACCCTTCTATTCATCATTCTACCTTCTTCAGTATCGTTTGCCGTTTTAGGTTGCGTATCTCCCATTCCAACAGCATTTAATCGTGCTCCATTAATTCCTAAACTGATTAAGAATCGTTTAATACTTTCTGCACGTTGCTTAGAAAGTAGTTTATTAGATGCTGGCTTTCCTACATTGTCTGTGTGACCAATAATTTCGGCCGTCATATCCTCATTTTTCATTAAATATTCTGCTAATTTTTGCAATTCTTTTGCCGAAGAAGGAAGTAACACGTCCTCGTTCGTTTTAAATTGAACATTCTGCAGACTGATCATTTCATAATTGGTTTTGGTCGTTTGATCCACATAAGTCAGTGTATCTATTTTGACGATAGTCAAGGTGTCTACTTTTTCTTTATAAACTTCTACAAAAACTGTATCATGAATGATTTTTGTTTGCTCCATTTGTTGTTGTTTCGATTTGTCGCAATTACCTAGAATAACACACCAAATTAACCAACCTAAAAAGACAAGCGCCAATAAAAAAGGCAAACAACCACAGCCTAAATTACCATATCCACTGCTCGTAGATCCTAATGGAAGCAAAGGACTTAAGCATCCCGGGTTAACGGGTGCATCGTTAATTAGTTTTTTATTAAATAGTAAAATTGAAAGGGAATTTAGCCTATTCTTCAACCAACTTGTAAAAGCAAAAATGGTGGCAAAAAATGGACCCAAACAGCCAATATTTTTAGATAATGATTGAACAGGTGTTGTATTAATTCCATATTCATCTATTACTTTTTCAACTTTACAATAGCCAATTCCTTCAATTTTTCCGTGATATATACCATCCTTAAATGCCAAAAAAGAATGCCCTTTTTCTTCTGGAAAATAATGATTCCATGTATTTAATTTATTTTTATCCCCTTCAGTAAAAAATGGTTTTTTATCCTTTTGAAGCAACAATAAAATTGATTCCGTTTTTATTCGTCTATCATTCTCCTTTGCATTACTAAAATAATATTCTACCTCACTTCGTTCTTCATGTAAAAGAAATGGTTTTGATTTATAATCATTATACGTTGGAAACTCTTCTTCCCTTATTTCAACAGCATCATACAATCGAAATCTAGGCTCTAAAATATATTTAGATTGCATATCAACTGAGTTCCCTAATTTTTCTGCTTTTGTGGTAGAAAATTGAGATTTTAGGTAGCCTTTATAATAAATTGTTGTTTTCAAATTATATTATTGGGTTGTAAGTGATTGAAGTATTTCTGATTTTAATATGCTATTTCTAGTAGGAAATATGATTTTTTCTTCCGTGTTAAAAGGAGGATTTTTCCACCTGGATATTTCGTCTAAATCAATTTTATGATTTGGGAATTTGTTCTTCAGCGTTTTTTCAATTTGTAATTTTGTTTGGTTATAGTCTTTCATTACAATGCTAACATATTTTTCTTTGGCTAATCTAGTATATTGATAGGTTTCATTTGTTTTTAAAGTATGCTGTAAATAATGCAGATAAGTAAGTAATCCAAAAACAGCTAATGCTACAAAAATAAAATCAGGATATGAAATCGCTTTTGAGAATGTATAGATAATAAAATATTTTGTACTTAAATTTCTGATTAATCGTTGCGACTCCATTTCTAAATTGGAAGTAAACCATTCTTTATACTGAGTTTGTTCTGTCTTTATTTTAGTTAATTCAAGCTGCTTTGAAGCATACACACCAACCTTAGATTCCAAATTAGCCATTGAAGACATGGTTTTTTCTATTTGTTTTATTTTATCATTAAAATGGTTGTTTTCAATAGTGAAAGAGTTGTTTTTAGATAAAAGAAATTCATTAAAAATCATATCTCTTTTTTGTTGATTTACAATTCCAAGTCGTTGAAAATGAAATAGAGTAACCAATGGAAAAATAATCAAACAACCCATAATTCCATTAATTAGGATTCGCATAATTGATTCAATTCCAGGAAATGAAATGTTTTTTACAAGACCAATTATTTTCTCCTTATTGTTTAACGGTTGAATATTTTCAACAGGATTTTTGGGAATATTCACCTCATATAAGGAACGTTGAATGGTGAGTATAGAAAAGCGAATGATACTGAGAAAAATTAATCCTAATAGAGGACCTACCAAAATGGCAAACCAAAATGATGAACAAATTAAAAAAAATAAAAATATAGAAGATATAGTACAAACACTAGCCAACGTCAGAAAAAGAAAAGATAATTTTAAAAATATATTTTTTTCCCCCTCACTAACACTTTCTAATAGTGCATGCTCTAACCCAAACAAAACCAAAGATATTTTGATTAATCGTTCACGCATAATATTAAGCATTGTTATTGGTCATGCTCTCATTTCCTTCCGTAATAAATTTTGATGGATCATTTTTTACTGCATCCATTTTTAATTTACCCCATTGACTTATTACCTCTTCATTAATTTTATCTTGTTCAACTTTCTTACGCTCTTTTTCAAGTTTGGTACTTTCTACTTCAAGATATCGGTACTTCTCCATATGAATGATTCCATTTTTCGATTCATAAATAACGTCTTCTTTAAAAATTCCATTTTCTACATTCATGCGATGGTTGTTGTTTTCAACCATGTAATCATAGACTCCTTTAGTCATCATCATTTTAAAAATAATTGGACCTGTTTCAATACACAGAAAAACGAATAGAATTAACCAAGGTATCAATCCTCCAATTTCATGGCTTATTTGAATCCGTTTTAATAAACCATCATAACCATGTGCTTTAATTTCATTGTTTTTATATTCTTTTCGTAAATCATCTGACATTTTATTTATCTGATCATCATTAAAGTTCAACTGCTTCCTCCATGCATTAACTTCATTTGCTTTTAATTCAATAAACTTGTCTTTTTCAGCTCGTTTAGTGTCTATGTCAGTTTGCATTTTTTGAGCAACAGGACCAAAACCATATGCTCTTTTATCTTGCATTTCACCTTGTTGTCTCACCACTAAATCGTCAATCTGATCATCGAATACTTTCAATTCTTTCTCATATGCTGTCAATTTTACCTCATATTCTTTTTTATCTTTTTCAAGTTTTGATAATTTTTGCTTGAAAACAATATCTGTTGTAACATTTAGTTTCTCAGTATACTCCTGCTGGTATTTACTCAACTCAGAATTAATTTCAGACTCTAATATTTTGATTTCCAATGGGGCTGAAATAGCAAATCCTAATATAACCGCGATAATTATTCTTGGTGCAGCTTGGCCCCACTCTTTTCCTGTAATTGAATCGGTTCCATCTCCTTTTCCAGTGCTTGAAATAATAAACCGGTCAAGATTAAAGATGATTAGTCCCCAAACAATACCGAATATAAAAATTCCAATAGTGTGTCCGGTACTTGCAATTAAACTATCGTCTATGGCATCTCCCTTGGGACCAAAAATAGTATGAAATGCAAAGGCTCCTGAAACAGCTGCTAATAATCCTGTACACAAAACAATCCCACCTATACCTGCATATTTCACACGGTCTTGTTTTGGAGATTTTCTTAAAAAGTATTCATCAGCTCCAGCACACCACCACAATTTTTCTGTAATCCAATGTGGTTTATTATTTAATTCATGACTGTAATTATCTGTACTCATAATTTTATATATTTTTTAGTTGGGTTTATATTGTTGTTTAAATTGTTTAAAATCGTTTAAATCCTTTAATTTGAATTTATTATCTACGATTGAAAAAGTGTTCTTATGGCAAAATGTTCTTGAAAGAATCGGCTTGTTTATTTCAAAATGAAGCAATGGTTTCTTAAGTTGAAAAAGAGTATCCTTTTTTAATGGCATGTCCTTAATTTGAAAATCAGGAGATTTTACATTGACAAAATTCACTTTAAAGTTTTTTGTTATTTTCCAAAAGCGTAAGCCAAAACAATAGAATTCTATTTTAGGTGAATACGCGTTGGTATAGGTTTCAAAAACGCCTTTGTTCTTTCTTAAATAATACTTTTTCTTCCACCATTTTAATCGTTCAAAATTGTGTGTAAGCTCCCTTTCATATCTAATAATTACAAACCAAGCAGCAGGAATTTCATATTTATATGAAAATAAATCACCATGAATTAAATAATTCACAGCGTTATTGTTCATAATAAATGATTGTTTTGGCATCGTTAAAAATTACTATTTATTTAATTGCTTAAAAAAATATTGCCGAAATATACAGAACTTTTTTAAATTTTGAAATTATTTTAAATTAAATCATTCCTATATTTGATTATTATAATCCATTGATACTGAACTTACATAAGAACACACACTAAACTAATTTATAAAATGGACATTTTACAAAACTGGCTTAAGGGTAATCAACTAGACAAATATTCTGAAGTATTATTACAAAATGATATTACAAATATTGAATTGCTCAATGAATTGACTGAAGATGATTTAAAGGAATTAGGTTTCTCAATGGGAGATAGGAAAAGTTTTGCCATTGCAAAAAAAAGTTTATTGAATAATACCGTTCATTTAACCTCTGAAGAATTAGAACTGATCAATTCTCTTCCTTATGTAATTGCTTATCCTTTAAAGCAAACGCTGTTAGAAAAACATCCCTGGACAAAAATTAATTTATTAAAAGATACTTTTTTAAATTACCTCAAATATTTAGGTCTATTATCTGCTTCAGAATTTTTTAATAGTGAAATTAAAGACAAAGCGATGGTTGCATTGTTTCATAAAAATTTAATGGAAACAGCCTTTGGAAAGTGGAATCATTATATCCGTGAATGTCTGTCATTTTTAAAACAACAAAACCATTCCTTTTTTTATCCCGAATTAGTTGCTTATTATGAACTCGTGGAGACAGGAAGTAAATCAAAAAAATTCAAGGGTGAAATTGAATACCAGGATGCAAATGGGGATACGCAAATTATTATGCAAACAAGTATCACAAGCATTGGAATGCTCATTAATTTCCGTAACCGCTATTTAGGACATGGGTTAACGTTAGATACAGAAAAATCTGAAAAATTATGGAATGAATATTATCCAATATTCAAGCATTTACTAGAACAATTAAGTTTCAGTAAAGAGTATCCCATGCTTAAACGCGAGTATGGAGAAACCTACTTATTACAGTCTGCTGAAATAAAAACCATTGAGTCAATAAATAAAACCACTTCAACTGTTTGGATAGAAAACAAGGAGGGGAAAGCCTTTGACATTTTACCATTTTATATTGTACCTGGCGAAGTATCTTTAGCTAAAGAAGACAAGGAACAACTCTTAGCCTATGAATCTTATACAGGCAAAACAATTAAATTTTTTAGTCCAGAAGGAACCGAAAAACAAACCTCTGGAAAAATATTGGACAAATTAAATTTATTGCTTCGTGAAAAGTTGAAAGAAGTACCTTATACTCCAGAAACATTTACAAAAGAAGAATTTTTAAAAAGAATAGCTGAAGAAAATAAATTATTGTTAGACACACTGATTGCTGAAAAAAAGATTATTCCAGGTGTTTACCAACACCGAGAAGAAATGGAAATTAAGTTACGCGAATGGATAGGGGCAAGAGCCAATATATTATTCATAGTAGCAGAAGCAGGAAGTGGCAAAACCAATTTATTAGCTGAAATTCAAAAGCAATATACCGAACGTGAATTACCAAGTCTGCTCATTCGTGCAGGGCGAATGGAAAAACAAACCCTGAAACAACAAATTGCTTATTTGCTAAATATTGATGTAGATAAAGACTTGTCAAATTATCCTTCTATTGCAGGAACGCAAGCGGAGCCCACATTTATTTTAATTGACGGTTTAAATGAAGCAAATCATGCAGAAGAAATTTGGCAAGAAATTATTGAATTGAGTAAACTATTTGAGCCCGGAAGTTTAAAATTTATTATTACCAACAGAGCCAATACCAAAGCAGATTTAGAGCGGTATGTTATTTCGGAAAATGAACAAGCCTTATTATACGGAGAAAATAAAGAAAACGAAAAAGGATTGAGTGCGTATGCCTATTGGCTTACTGCGCTGGACATGAAGGAGATGAAAGGTGCATGGGACAATTATATAGTAAAAGATAAATCTCGTTTTAAACCTCTATTTTCTTTTGAAGATATTGCCACATTCGACAGAGCGCTTTATAATCAAATTAATAATCCCCTGATTTTACGTTTATTTCTAGAAATTTACAATGGAAAACATTTACCGAAAAAAGGAGTTAAGCACTTACATATTTGGCATGATTGGCTTCAAAAATTTAGCATGGAGGAACAAACCTTTTTTAAATTATTGGCAGATGAAATTTGGGTAAAAGGAGAAAATGAGGTGTTGTTGGATGATTTATTGAAACATGAAACACTGAAGCCTTATTTTACTTCAGACATCGTAAACGCACCTTATGTGCGATTACAAAACAATGGATGGATTAGCCGCTATGTAAAAGAGTTGAATGCACATGTTGGCTTTACGGTAGAAGGGGCTTTGTTTTATTTGCTCGGAATAAAATTACAAGAGCAGCACCCTGCCATTGATATAGCAGCTATACAAAAAATAATAGCCGGTGGGAATAAACTTCAAAAATCTGCAATTGAACGTTTTTTATGCGAACAAGCCTTGAATGGAAATTTAGATTTGGTGACCAATTTAATTGATGCAGGCAATGAATACATTGATTTATGCACAAGCCCCTTGTTGCTTTTCTTAAAAACTTTTGGAGTAAACACAACGATACAGAAAGTATTAGAAAATCCAACAGAAAATGATTGGAAGGCATTAAAAAAATTAGACAAACAATTAGAAGAGCTTCAATTGCATATTTTAAGAAAAGAATTTTTAACATTACTAATGCCTCAAAACGAATGTAAAACAAAAGAAGCAGTTACATTGGGTTTAACAGCTGTCGCTATTTTAGATAAGGAAGAAGCTAGTATAATAATGTCTAAAATAGACTTTAATTTATTTTTTATTCAAGAAGATACCGAATTGTTATTTTATTTAGGTGTTACTGAAAGTAAATTGGGTAACTACACAAAATCCTTAGATTTTTTTGAAAAATACTTGGCAATACAATTAAAAAATAATGAATATAATACAACAAAAATAGCGGCGACATATAGCAATATAGGACTTGTGTACACTAATTTATTTGAAGGGAAAAAAGCTTTGAATAATTACGAGAAAAGTTTGAATATAATATTAAAGAAAATCGGTAAAAATCACCACGATTTGGGAAGTTTATATTTCCGAATAGGTAACCAATGGGCAGATTTTGCTTGTGAAGAGGATAAAGCACTCGAGTATTTTAATAAAAGTTTGGAAATTCAATTAAAAACGTTTGGTGAAAATCATTCTTTTGTAGCCAAAACGTATCAGGTTATCGCTAAAATCTTGTCTAGAGAAGAAAAGGAACAAGATGCACAAAGATATTTTGAAAAAAGCTTGAGCATCCAATTAAAAATCTTAAGTGAAGAGCATTCTGATGTTGGATTTACTTATTTTGAAATGGGTTATGCAGCTAAAAAAAATAATGCTAAATCCCTTGAATATTTTCAAAAAAGTTTGTCTATCCTAGTAAAATCCTTTGGCAAAGAACATATTAAACTAGCTGAATTATATTACGAAATGGGTATGGTATTTGAAGAAATAGATGAATTAAAAAAAGCTATTATTTCTTTTTTACTTAGCGCAGAAATTTATAAAAAACATTTTGGCGAAGATTTTGACTTAATTCGGCATTCCGTATTTTGGGCTAAAAATCTTTCAAAGGAACTCAACAAAGAACATGAATTACCTATTTGGATTCAAAATTATAACATAAACGAAAATTAATATAAGGAATAAATAAAACATGGATTATATAAAACTAAGTAACAATTTTTTTTGGCAAACGATTGCATCTAAACCTGGAGTATATCATATCTATTCATTGGATCCCAAAAACAAACCCAAGAAATTACATAGATTAATTGGTAAAGATGAAGAAGGGATTTTATATATAGGCAAATCGGAAAATCTTCGAGAAAGACTTCGAATGCTATGGAGAGTTCTAAACCCAGATTTAAAGGCAACAGCACATACCTTTGGAGAAAAATATAATACCTACCAAGTACTTAAATTAAATTTCCCCTTGAATACTTTAGCAATAAAATTTAGTTGTAGTAATAATGCTAAAGAATTAGAGATTAAATTAATTGATGAATACATCAATAATTTTGGAGAAGTCCCTCCTTTTAATAGTACAAAATAAATAAAAAATGGCAATATCAAAAAAAATTACAAGAAAACATGTTATTGAAGTTATTAAGCAAATTGATAATGGAAGACAAATTCCTTCAAAGAGACTACCGCGTAAAGTGGCGCTTAGGTTTAACGAAACTAACTACCCTATTAAAATTTTAATCTCATGGGGATATGAAGTTGCAACTGGACAAGATTTAATATATAGTTCTTTTGTCACTCAAGAAGCGGTTAGGTATTTAACTTCCTTAGGTTTTGAAATAGTTAGATTGAATTAAATAAAATTTTATATTATTACATTAAATTGTTTTTTTAGCATAGAATAAAACTTTATGAATTTAGATTTAAGATACATAGATTATAATTATTTTGAACGTTCTGGATATGAAAAGCATGCAATTAATTACTCAAATGGCAATTGCATTTGGTGTAATAAAGATATAGGTCATTATTTTCATGGGAATCCAATGGTAATTAATAAAGGACAAGTATCTTATTATGTTCCTTATTGTTCTAATAAATGTAAAACTGAAGACCCTAATTCTGTTGAATTTATTATAAGTTATATAAGTGCTTGCGATTCTTTCAAGCCCAGATTTATTAAAGCTGAAATTCTTGCTAAAGAAAAAAAAGAAAGTAGGTTAAACGAGCAATTAATTGCATATTCAAAAAAGAAGAAAATACTATATTTAAAACTCACTGTTTTAGCTATAATTATTTTAGTTACATTATATCTAATAAATGGCATGAATATAGTTGGCTACTTTTTTGGTTTGTTGTTATTTTTATTTATAAGATCAGTTAGCACTATATCTAAACCCAGCTCATATAATTAAAAATATTGACAAAATATTTAGTAATCGAACAAAAATTTAATCATGAATTGATAATAAACGCATGATTTTCCCAAAATAATCGAGCAGCTTCTGCCTCATTTTTATCAACCAATTGTGTAGGAAAAGCAGGCGCATACATACCTGGAAAAACAGTGATCACTTCATTCAATGAATTACAAATAAGTACTAGCTCATTCGTAGGATCAAAGAAATTTCGCTCTATTATATTGACTTCAAAACTATTTCGAATGACCTTTTTAAGGGTTGACTTATCGGTTTGTTGAATGGCATGTATGTTCACCAGGGTATTGGTCCCTATGCCTCCTTCAAAAGGTATTTTATACCTGAACGCTCTATTTCCATTGGTTTGTGAAATAATCTCTAATGGAGTAAAGTATGCTATTTTTTGAATCAAATCATACGGATTCTCCGTAAAACGGGCATAAAATTTTGAGCCAATTGTTGTTAATGCATGATTGATTGCTTCGATCGAGTGACCCAATTGTTGAAAATGGAGTATTCCTTTTTCATTCAATTTTTCAAAATGCTTAATTAAATAAAAGGCCCTTTCATCAGTTAGAATGAATTCTTTTTGTTCTTCCATTTAAACTTGATGAGTTTATATTTTTGAGGAAATAAATAGACAAGCACTGGAATGGCAAGTAGAATTAGGATAAAAGCAACTAGGCAATAAAATAATATTGCATGCATGTTTAATGTCGCTCTTGAATGCTCAACAAATTCATATACAGGTTGAACAGCACCTATTGAAGTAAATACACCAACGATACCCAACAAAGCATTTGAACGTTTCTGTTGTTCTTCCTTAATGGATTCACTGATTCTAATAATTCTTTTTTGAAACAATTTCAATTCATTTTCAATATCCAAACTTTCTCTATGATTTTGAAAAATAAGGTTTGGTAAAAAATTATATGAAATGTGACTGAAATTGTAGGTGTTTAAGAAATTTTCAAACTTATCCCTTAATTCTACTATATCAGTAGTCGACTCTTCTTGTAGATGAGAATTATAGCGAAACAAATTATATTTAATAAATAGATTATACAAAATAATTCTAAAATAGGATTGGGACCATGTTTTTCTTTTATAAGAGTCGGGCTGACTATCAATTATTTGATGACCGATAACAGTAACACTATCAAATAAAGGTAAGATAGCGTAATTATTAAACACAGAAATTTTATTTTTTAATAGCGAATGGTAATAATCCAAACTTGGACTTAAATATTCTTTGCCTCCAGCAGAACCGATTTTTGCACCACAACCGATGTCATAAAGCAACTCATCTCTTGTAATTTCATTTACACTACTTGCTAAATCTAAAACTGTAAACAACTTAAATTTCGAGCCAGAATAATCGTCCACCTTAACTTCTAGCTTTTCCGTTGATGTGATTTTTATCCCTGCCAGGCAATTAGTTTCTATCCAACTTACCCAAGTTGTTTCTAATCCATTAATGATGACTTTACTATTAAATTTATTAACAACATACGTTAAATCTGAATAGTGCATGAGTTCTTTTTGTTTGATAGAAACTTCAATTGAAAAAAAATGTAATCCTTCCTTGAACGTAAATAACTCAACGTTTAAAATAGATACAGCCAAATATTCTTTTAGTTTAGTTTCTTGATCTTCTCTCAAAAAAAAAGTCAACTCTTGATTTATTTCTTTATGATATATTTTGCTGGAGTTATCTCCTTTTTCAAGGATAAACATATTTCGAAACTCTGGATACCATAAATTTTTATGCGTATTATCCGCACCATCTTTTATTGGATTATTTTTGAATTGATTATTTTCTAATAATCTGTGAAGTTCATTTTTTTTATTTTCTGATTCAAAAATGCCAATTATTTTAACAATTGAATCATTCACGATTAAATTTAATTTATCCATTTTTCGATTTAAATTATTTAGCAATAATAGGATTTTAATTTTAATAATTAATTGTCTGCAAATGGGTTCTTTTAAAAGATGAACTATGAAACTTTTAACAACATTGTATTTATATAACTTAGACAGTGACTACTTTTGCTATTCACTTTATAAATATTATGACCAATTTCAAATTGGATTTCTATTTAAGTTAATACATCTATCATATCAAAAAACTTTTCCAATTAAGCGACACAATGTGGCATCCGACATAAATTGTTATGCCGAATGCCGGTTTGTGTCTGTGATTTACAAGACTTTATTCACTCCAACCAATCTGCCAGCAGAAATTCTGCTTATTTCATAACCATACACTTTTAGTCGTGTTGAGAAAACTTTATTTGAGCAACAGGTATAATTTGAATCTTTACAAAAGTCCTTGTAGATATTGTAGAAATCCTTCAACGATAACTTTTCATCCAACGATGGTTTAAATCCACCGTCATCCAAAAAGAGAGCCACAGAATCTGATTCTTTTTTATAAATTTCAATTGCATTGACTGCAGCAGCGCATTTTGTAAAATCTCCCTGCACAAGTAGTCTATTCAAACCATCCAATATCCAATTAAATACTCCAGGGAGTTCGTTTTGAATAATTTCATTCGCCAACATTGGATTCTTCTCCTCATCTGAAATGGTTTGATAAAATTCAATAATAATAAATCTTCTAAAAAAACCTGAATTATTTTCAACATCAGCAGGAAGTACGTTTGTATTGAAAAAAAAAGGCTTTTTTAGGCAAATGTTTCACCAATGTTACACCAAAATGAATTTATTTTACATCTGGGAAATTACCCATAAAACAAATTACTTATTCCCTACTTAATGTTGTCGTCCTGTAAAGTTCGCCCTTAATTAATTCTGTTTCTTGTCTACTCAAAAGGAGGAACTCCAAAAGTGGATTATTAAAAAAATGTAACCTTTTTTCAAAAAAGACTAAAATGTAGCATATCTGACATTGTACAGAATAAAAATATAGTCTAGTTTTAAAAATTATAAACAAATAAAGAAGAAATACAAATATCAGTCATTTGTTTCGGGTAGATGTATGTTATGGGGAAATTTTAACAGATTAACACAGCAAATAAAAATGGAACAAAGGCAATACAATCAATGGGCTCAGAGTACACCAATAAACCAACATGTATCGCAAAAATTATAATTGAATTAAAATTGATAAAATAAACTGCTTTAAAAAATGTTATTGTTAAAAAACTTAGCTATTTTGGGCCGCTAATCAAATTATTGTATAATGTTTATAAAAAAATTGACAAATGAATCTATAAGTAGATATTTAAAGATTATCTTAATATTTATTATTTTATTGGCAGTAATATCAATTTTCATAGGCTTATCAAGTGGTTCTTATTTAAGCCATGCAGCTAAAAAAACTTACAGACCTAATGTTGAAGCAGGACATGGTTTTGAAGGTAGAGTTAATGCTTTATTAGCTAAACTACTTCAAGATACAACTGTAAGCCATAGTTATTCAATAAATAATTTAAATAGTCATTATAAATCACTAAGGTTTATTATACCAAATGTTGAAGGAAGTGAACTAATAAATAAGAATTCAATAAGGCTAATTGGAGTATCTCCAAAATCTGAAGAAGATAAGAACTTTTTATATAATAGCTATTTATCTGATATTCTTATAAATCAATGTAAGAATCTTTCAAATGCGCTCTTTAGAATTAAGCTCAATGAAAAAACATTAAGAATTGAAAGTATAATTGTAGAGCCTAATTTATATAACCTAGTACTTAAATCTAACAATAGAGACAACAATTTTGCAATTACTAATCCTTATTTTAAATTGGATAATAAGGTCTTGTTTATAATTAGTGAATTAAACACTATTCCTTTATTTGCAAGTGCTAACAATAAATGGCTCCCTTTAGATGATAATCCTAAATTGCAAATTAATAACAATAACATAGTTAGTTTAGACACATTAGGAAATGTTATAGATAACTTTAATCCAATATCGAATGCATTTGCACTATATACTAAGGCAAAAGAAAACAAAGCAATGAGTTTTCAAATTGAAAATACTGGTTCCTTAATTAGAATATATAATAATAATGGTAATTTAGAATTAAAACTAGAAAATTTTGATAAAGTAATATTAGTAGATAAAACTAAAACTAATTCTTCTTGCAAAAAAGGAACATTAATCCCAATAAACAGGAATCAATTACCAATAAAGCTACTTTGTTTTTCTCCCAACAACCACTATCATGAGTTTAAAATTACAGACAACTTATTATCCCAAAAAGGAAGTGGAGATGTAATAAAATGGAATGGAAATTCAACTAGTTCAGATTTCTTTACCAATCAAACAATTACAGCATTAAATAATATTGATGAAAAGTTTACAACGAAAGCTAATAAGGTCTCATGTATAAATCCTTTGCTATCCAAATCTCTAGAAGAAGCATTAAAAAATAAGGTTACACAATTAAAAAATGATTATCCAAATGACATTATTCAAATTAGTATGGCATTGATGGATATTAATACAGGCGAATTATTGGCAGCTCCATATTACTCTTCGGAGTTTAATGATAAAATTTTCAACATTTCAGATGTAAAAAATTATAATTTTATGAAGCATTTTATTGGAAGCACCTTCAAACCATTACTTTCTAATGCCTCAAGTATCGTTTATCCAAAAATTGGCAGCTTTGCACTTAGCAATTCAGCATTTAACTTTGATGCTATTAGAAGAAGATGCAATCTTTTAGGATACCCTTTTAATACAATTCCTTTTAGTAAAGATGGAAAATTATGGACTAGCTGCAAGAATAGGGTTGAATTCTTAGCTCAATCTCATGATTTATACCCTATAATTCAAACTATGCTTGCATTAACTGAAAAAGGTGATAATGCATATAACTCATTAAAGAATATTGGATTTACACCAAATCTTAAAAATTTGAACGGTAGTGTATCTAGTAGATATTTTTCATATTCTACAAATACAAAAATAAAACAAATAGAGAGATCCACTTTAGCAAATTGTATATCTGATTTATATGGCATTCCAAATCAAGATATTTCTTATACAGATGATTTAATGTATCATCAATTATATGATTCAACACTATTAGGATTAAATAAAAAATATATTCCTAATTCCATACTACCTGAAATAGTAACTTTAAACTCAAACTTATTAGGCAATATAAATATAAATGACCCTTACAACAACACTGAGTTTACTTCCCTTACTTCATGGATTTTAGGGCAAGGAGCAAACGAATGGACTAATATACATTTGGTACAAGCATATGCAAGACTTTTTAGTAAAAAAAATACAACAATGACACTTTGGCAAAATAAAAAATTGTCAAAAGCTATTATAACTGGCCATTCCTATGAACCAAGTTCTGTAAATGCAAGTTGGTCAAATTTTTTGGATGACTTCAAGAAAGCAAATTCTCAAGGGAATTTGCTTTCTTCTGCACAAACACAATTTAGCTCAGCATTAGCTTTATCAGGATCATTTATTAATAAATCTCTAAACCTGGTGGGGAAAACTGGAACTCCCAATAACTATCCTCGTAGAACTATTTATATAGATAAAGGAGGTAATACACAATTCTACGACGAAGGGCTTTTTGCATTTGGGATTTTATCTGATTATAATACAATAAACACCAAAGGAATAACAGGTGTAGTATACATAAAAAGAATTGCTGGCAAAAGGCCTAAAGAAAATGGAATTAATTCTGGCGATGCAAGAGATTTTTTAAGTGCAGATGTGCTAAAAAATATTTTATTTTTCACCCAAAATCATTACTAATTTATGAAACAATTATTATGTTTACTTCTATTAATAAATTTTGCATCTTGTAAAAAATTCGGGACAAAAAATGTTTTGTATTTTGATAAAATGAATTTTCAGAACAATATAACTTTTGGTGATTCTAGTGATGTGATTATGCAAGCGTTTTCAAAAAATAATATCATCATTAGCAAAGTAGATGATAATCTTTCTATTAATGTAAAGGATCCCGTATATTTTAAAATAGATAACGTTACCCAAAACATTTTTGATCTATCAAGTATAGATGCTATTGAATACAAGGGATTGAGTATTTCAAAAGCTACGTTTGATGAGCAATTAAATAAAATATATTCTAACAAAAAGGTATTGAGTGATAATCAAAATTATTTACCTCTAAAATACTTTTTACTACTATTTAAAAAATCAGATAGTATTCAAAATATAAAATCAATAATCTCGCACGACCTTAATAAGTTTATTTTGCTTGATGACGATATTCATTTATTGGTAAATGGAGAAAAGATCAGATATAAGCACAAATTTTTAATTGCTCAGAATAGTTTCAAAATTGAATTTTACAACCCAATTTATTATCATATATACCGAGGCAATAATAAAGACAATAACTATTTATACGTTGATTCTATAAGCGGGCATACTAAAGTTATATCGGCTTATAACAACTTTGGTGCATCAGAATTTATTGTATCACAAACAACCAAAGGCTTGCAAGTTGAATATGACAAACCATATATAGATATAGTTTCAAAAAGTGATTTAGATAAATTAGTTACAGCCAATAATAATTTGCCAATATCACTAACACAGAATTATCTAAAAACAAATGATGCCAATGCTCATGAAGTAAAATCATATTCTTATAATAAACCTCCAATAATAGCAACATGGTATAAAGGCGAACTAGAAAATCCTATCCCAGAACTTATAATAAAAGAAATAAATATACTTTGGATTTTTGTATTCTTTTTACCATTAATAATTACTACGATCTTTGTATTGTGGCGCATAAATAAATCAAAATTTATTTCTACGCTGTATGATAATTCTTTAAATTTTCATGGCAATACTGAAAATACATTTTGGCTTCCATATTTAAAAAAATTAGTTCTTATTGTTTGTGGATTTCTTTTAATTCGTGGATTGATTAGTTATTCTTTATTTATAACAGAACCAAATTACCATTATTTTTTGCCAATGCAAATCGTAATGATGCCATTTATATTATTAATAATATTTAACACTTGGAATATATTTAATTATTTAAATGGTCTAAAAGAATTAACCGATAAGACAAAGAAAGAGATGAGTGGTCTATTAAAAAAAGAATTGTCTATTCAAATTATATTCCATGTAATATTAATTTCAATATTGATTTTAATAAATAAATATTACTTTACAGATATACTAATGAATCAATTAAAATTTGATTTTAAGTCTGGGCTAAGTACATTTAAACTTGCTACTAATAGCTCGATGAGCCCATTAATTAGTCTGTTATTTATGTATATAGTTAGCACTTTATTAATTTTATTTTTAAAATCAAATCGTTCTAGCAATCTAATTAAGTGGGTTTTAATAGTATCTTTGTTTGCACTTGCATTGACGCTAAAAAACTCATATTCATTTGTAGTACTAGTATTATTTCTACTGATTAATGGAAGTAATTTTATTGATGCTCATTATCTCAAAACACTAGGAAAAATAAATTTAATTGAACGTATCTTAAAATTTATTTGTGACCGATTGGAAATTATTTTTGCTTTTGTATCGAATAAATTACACACAAAGAATAATTTTTTAAATTTTTCAAAAAGTACACTCGATAACTTTAATGCAAATAAAGTATTTATTAGTAAGTATATTGTAAGTTTATTATTATTGTCAGGTGTATGCCTGTGGCAAGGCGACCATGGGTACATCATAAATCTGCTGCCACTGGTACTAGGTTTATTTTGGTTGCTTTCAAATGTAACTGCAAGCAAGAATTTGAATATGAATATTGTAAATGAACAAACTCAAAAACAAAATGCCAAAATGAACTGGATAACAGGAATAGCATTTCTTTTATTTATTTTATTGGCTAAAACCTATGCACATTATTCTGTAAATATGGAAGGTAGAACTTCTGCTAGGCTAACCGCTGTTTACGATTTTAATAATATGGAGGATATTGGGCTAAGAAAAACAGAGAGTATTAGCCAATGGTTTGTAGTAATGGGTAAATATGTATGGCCAAGTGCTAATGTAATTAATGAGAACGAATTCCACTCTGTTGTTTCTGGAAATACTGACCCCATAGTAATCAATGACCTTTCTTTTCCTATAAACATTTCATCTCTATTTGGAAAAGGCTCACTTTTATTTTATTGCTTTTTGATCCTTCTATGGGTCCTATTATTTAAGTATGTCAATAAGTCGACTTTTACCCCTTTGCCCGATTTTAATAACAATACAAACAAATACATAAGCCTACACCATATTTCTATATTAAAATCAGCAGGTTTATTTTATATAATTTTTTCAGGCTTGTGGCTAATCCTATCCTATTGGTCACTTATGCCATTTACTGGCAGACTAATTTTAGGATTAGGGCAAGATTCAGCAGCAGAAGTATTAGAGTTTTGTACCATATTTTCAGTCTTCGGATTTACATTTAACCAAAAAACTTCCCTTAACTAATTTATTTATATGATTGATCAACAAACAACAGAGAACAAAATTAATAGCTATTTAAAATTCGTAACTAAGGTTTTCTTGAAACATCTTATATGGATTTTTCCTTTAGTAATTTTTTCGTTTAGCAAAGGTGCATTAATTGGCTTTTGTGCCTTGTGCCTAATTGTAAGCTTTACATATTGGGAGTTTGAAAAATTTAAAATGCCTTTTAAACTTAAAATGCATTTTACAAATGATACGATCAAATTATTTTATAATTTGGCAGTTTGGCCATTATTCTTTCTTACCGCATGGGCGATTTTTGAAGGAATAAAAAATAATTACTCAACAGGAGATTCTTTTGTAGACTATATTTTTCCAATTATTTATGCGATTGGATTAACTTCTATATTAGTAGCTCTTACCTTTATGATTAAAACAGGAAAGAAATGGTTGATCTTGGCTTTGATTTACATAGTTTTTGATTTCCCCGGCGCTATGCCTTACAACTATTTATTTTTTCATGAAAAATTAAAAGCACAAAATGGGTTTGATATGGATTTTCAAAATTATAAAACCCAAATGGATACTACAGTATCATTTATGGCTCCAATTATTTCAAATACTGATAATCAGCTAAATACTTTAAGAAATAGAATTAAAATAGCTGTGGAAAACAGTAAGGCCCAAACAGATCAAATTAACAAAATGCTTGGCATGCGTCCAAGGGTCGCTAATGTTAAAACATCCTTAACTAATGTAAATAAATTAAGTAAATTAGTGTCTGACAGCACCGCCTATGCAGAATTTAAGAATTTGCAAACAGATTGGACAAATTCGATAGCTAATTTAACTAAAAATAGAAAAACTCGAATTCTAGCCATGAATAAATTTAAGCAAGACTTAAATTCATTTACAAATGGCCTTGTTCAGAATGGTGCAGACTCCATATCAAAAAATAATACAATTACTTATTTAAAAGCCCAAATAAAAAAAATTGACACAAAACAAAAAACTCAACTAGAAGCAATTCAAGATTTATTTATATATACTAAAAGTCTTATAGGGGTTAAGTCTATTAGAGCACTATCTAAAGAAGAAGAAAATTTTACAGAAATGTGTTTGCTACCTTCTATTATTATTGATCTTTTACCACTTTTATTTTCTATTGTATATGCTAAATGGAATGAAACTAAGGAAACTTTGGAGCAATAAATCAAAAGTAAATAAGGTGATTTTTTATAATTTTGATTTTAACTTCTCTGAATTAAATGACATAATCAAGCAGCATTATGAAAAGTATAGCAATATAATTTATACACCTGGGAATAATTTTGAATATGTATTAAAATATAATTTATGCAAGAAAGAAAGTAAAGCCATTGGCAATAATTTTGAAATATATTTTGATCATTTAGATTTTAAAAATTATTCGAAGTTTAACATTAATTCAACTAATAAGTCAATTACTAATCAGTTTGCTATTGTCAATGTAAAATTAGATTATCTTACTTACTTCAATGGATTATTAGGTGTGCTAGATGAATACCATCAGCAATTTAGTAACCATAATTACGAACCTCTTTTTTTAATAGATATACAAATTTCAGATGGAATTTTAAATCAATTAAATATGATCAATAATTTTAAACTAACAGATAATCAGTTATTTCATTCTATTGTTTTTTCTCCTTCTGAATGCTCTGAAAATATTTTGAAGCAAGATAAAATACTCTATAAAATAATCTCAGATTTGCAATTTTTTCTATCATTCAGAACAATACAAAATAAGCGATACGGGCTTGTTTGTGGGACTTTGTTTTATTTTACTATAAATCATCAACTAAATATGAAAAATTTTATTTATTATTGTAACAAACATATTAATTCGAAAACTTCATTTACACATGGCTAAAATTATAAGAATTTCAATTGCAGGCATACAATCAACAGGAAAGTCGTATCTTATTGGTGGTATCAAATCCGTTTTTAATGGCAGTGGTATTATGGATAATTTGGGATATAAATTGCTGAATAATGTAAACTTCCCCTATTTTGATTCCATTCATCAAATAGAACAAGATATAAAGAACTCAGCCACAATTTTAGGAACCACTGAATGGCATCCGTATTTAGGGGAGATAATTGATAGTTCAGTACAAACAAAAGTTTATTTGATTATTGCTAACATACCGGGTGAAATGTATGCTGATTTTTATAATATACCTGATAATTTTGTTGGCTATCACAATGCATTTGAAGAGTTAATTCAGCAAAGTAGAATGGCAAGAAACGTATTACAAAAAATAAATTCGATTAAAGTAAAGCCTAATTGGTTAAGTTGGCTCACAAAAGACAATTTGAATAATTTGAAAACTAATGAAAATCAATTATGGGAATTATTTGAAGCCCATTTGGCTAAAAAGTACCAAAATGTATATGCGAATGAAGTTGATAATCCAGAGAGTAATATTGAAAAAAATTTTAGTGCATATATTTTTTCCTATCTGGCTAATCAAACATATTTGTGCATAGACCCAAAGCCCAATTCTGCCCTTAAAGTTAAACAGCAAAATGATTTGATCACTAGTTTTTGCAATAATATTGTAACTAATAAAAACACTAAATCTGATTTAAATTTTGTTATTACAAAATTTGATTCATTATTTAATAATCCCAACAAATACTATCTTCCAGCAAAAATGTCATGCAATAAAGATTATTTCAACCATACAGAAAAATATATTTCTTTAATTGCAGATATTTTAGACAACAGAAATATTCCAGAGAATAATTTTGATGTGGATAAATTAAAATATTATATCAATCTTATTTCAAGCTCTAATAAGTTTAAAACAGTAAGAATTGATGATGTTACATTGCCTAAAAATTTATTTTTAGCATCTGTAACCAATATTAACCAAGAAAATGAGCGAATCCCTGCAAAACTTGATCTAAGTACCTATCAATTACAACGTTTTCCAATAGGATGCTATGAAATGGTCTATTCTATGCTTTTAAAAACGGGTACAATACAATTTAGTCAATTAGGACTGGATGAATTCGTAGAGAATAATTATAAATTTATAAATGCTTATTTAAATTAATCCCATGCATATAGAATTTTCAAAGGCCGGTGCTTTGTACACTCAATCTGGAGATGCAGGTCGCATCAGTAGTTCGAAGGGTGCATCTGAGCTAAATTTTAGAGATATAACGAAGGAATTGGCAAAAAAGATTGAACCAGTAAAGACTTTATTGCAAAGTGTTGGAAATGATTTAAAACCAGTAATTATTTCATTCCCGGAGGCAAATGCTCAAAGAAGCGCATATATAATGGTTTCTAATTTTAGTAAATTCCCTGATGAGAATAGGAATTATGACAGAACAGAATATTATGTTGGTAAAAACGAATTGGCATCTTGGTTAGATTATTTCACAAATAAGTATCAGCCAGAGCCTGTTCAAGTAAAAAATTATGAGGAAAACCCTGTTACAATTAATGAAGTAAAGATAACTCTCAAAAATATAGATGGCATCGTGGCAGCTTTTGCCAAGGGTAGTGAGATAATAAAATTATCACAAAATGACAGCCTAGAAATATTAGCTTCTTTGCCACCTATTTACCACCAATTTATAAGTTTTGCTATCAATGCGAATGAACAAATTTGCCAGCAATTAAATATTATCATTTCAATTGAAGGGAATTCTAGCAATTTATCAACTTCAAATAATCTGGATTTAAATAATGAAACACTATTAAAATTTCTAAATGAATATGTAAAATTCAAACCTTGCAATTCTTTATCTGAACTTGCAAAGTTGCATATACAATTAGCCAAGGAATGTAAGGACACTGAATTTAATCTAGACAAAAAAAGCAATTTGCTAGCTTTGTTTAAAAATGGTAATGATTTAAGGCTAAAAGAAGATTTATTACGAAAGTTAATTGATGTTAATAACTTTGGTGCTAATTTTACTATACTTAGTGACTATTATAACAATATTTTAGCTAGCAATACAATAAAGCAAATATTATCAGATTTCGAGAAGCAACTTGAAGAAAAATTTACTAAACTTAATCACAAAGAAAATAGGCCTAATGATACTACGAAACTTAAAAAATATCTGATTTCTAGTTTAGGTTACACTGAAAAATCACCAGAATTTATTAAATCTATTTATCAAAAGCAAGTATTAAATATAGCTATTTCAGTTGTAAATATACATATTGGGATAAGTCCTAAACACCTAGCCGATATTCTAAATATTCTAAAAAAAGCAAATAGTAATCTAATTGATGAAAATTTGTTAAATGAAACAATTGAAGGTTTAGAAAAATTAAAAGACCTTAAAATTGAAACTTCCCCGTCCAAAAAAAAAAATAACCAAGTAATTCCAAGTAAAAGTTCTCATTTCAAATATATAGATGATTACGCAAATACGTTATTAAAACATAAGCCTGCAAACGAAATATTTCAAATGTTTTTGTATTTATTTTCTGTTCCAACTGCAATCAAATTATTAAACAATATTTCAAATGAAAATATAAAAAAATACAATAATGAAATTGTAAATTGGCTAAATACTAATAATTCAAACTATATAACTAATAACATAGAGTATAAAGCATTACAAGCTAATAAAAACTATGAATTTTATTTTTATAGTGATGAAAAAATACAAGAAGAAAAGGATAGAAAAATTAGAAAAAATGAAGAACTAATTTTACTACTTGAACAAAATATTCAAACATGTGATAATAAATTCGTTATACAAAAATTAAAATCAGAAGAATTTAAACTTATTTTAGAAACTTTAAACCAACCTGAAAATTTAGAAAAACTAAAGCAAAATAAAAATTTAAAATACAATATTAAACTTGGCAGTGCATTTGAAAAGTATTTTGATAGCTATCAAACTCGACATACTTCCTTATTTAATTTTATTGACAATAAATATCCTAACAAAAAAAACAGATTTGTAATTACAATGAAAAACTTTAAAAATTTCAGAACAGCCAATAAAATAGTGATGACAATTGGTGTAGTATTTTTCATCTTAGGTGTCGGTGCATTGTTTAGCGCACTAAATCCATGGCAAGAGAAGCCTTCAGATGTTACTGAAATTATTACAGTTCCTACAAAAGATTCAATTGTCTATTCATCAAAGCAAATTGGAACAACTACTTTCAATTTTGTTAAAAAAGACCAGACAATAAACCTTAAAACATTTTGTACTGATTCTTCCATAAACAATTTATTGAAGAAAAATTTCAGTAAGCTAAAAATAAATGATTCTACTAATGCACATATATTCTTTAGTATGAAAAATAAAAATATGTTCATGATATTTTTTAAAGACGCAAGCTCTAATTACTTGGTCAATTATTTAGAGTTTGAAAAAGCAACAGCTTGGAAAGTAAAAATTGCCGATGGCAAACCTAGTATATACTCTGGACATGATTTTGTAAATGGCATGAAGACAATACCTGTAATAATGGAGCCGTAATAACGTTGCAAATAGTAAAACTCCTAGAGATCTTCAAAAATGAGCTAGTACTACAATACATAATTTAAACATCAATTATCTTAATCAGTTATAAGACATCATACAACTTTGAATATATAAAGGGAATTAATACTGCTAAAATTATCTATTAAAATTATTAATAAAATAATTAATAAAATAATTGCACTATCCACAATTAATAAGAAATTATTTATTTAAAATATATTCCCTACCCAATTCAACCAATTTATTTAAACAAATTTTATAACATACAAATTCATTAATTGTTTCACCAATGTTACACCAAAATGAATTTATTTTAGATCTGGGAAGTTACCCCTAACACCAATTACTTATTTCCTGCTTAATTTTTCGTCCTGTAAAGTTCGCCCTTAATTAATTCCCTTTCTTGTCTACTCAAAAGGAGGAACTCCAAAAGTGGATTATTTAAAAAATGTAAACTTTTTTACTGTTTTTTAAGAAGAATATGCAATTACAGCATAATTGACATTGCAAAAAATAAAAATATAATCTACTTTTATAGATTATAAACAAAATATGAAAACAAAAAATATACTAATTACAGCAATTGCAATCATTGTATTTATTGCAGGTGCTAATGCCCAAAATGTAAATATTCCTGATGCCAATTTTAAAGCGGCGTTGGTGAGTAATGCAAATATTAATACCAATATGGATACAGAAATACAACTTGCCGAAGCCAATGGCTACAGCGGAAGCATTCATGTGTCAGGGGACAGTATTACTGACTTAACAGGAATTGAAGCGTTTACATCAATCGATTCTTTAGATTGCAGTGAAAATCAAATAGTAGGTTTAGATGTATCGGCTAACATAGCACTTACTTACTTAAATTGTAGTAGTAATATTCTGGTTATCTATGATATTAATAATAATTATACCATAACCTACTTTATAGACAGCTTGGATGTAACACCTAACTTAGCTCTGACTACATTAATTTGCAGTTATAATGGATTACTAAGTTTAAATACAACAGGTCTCACAGCACTTACTTATTTAGATTGTAATAATAACAATAGATTTTATATTGATTCGATGAGTAATTTAATGGTCTTTAGTTATCCAATATTAAATTTCACTACTAATACAGCATTAACTACATTAATTTGCAGCAATAATGGATTAACAAATTTAAATACAACAGGTTTCACAGCCCTTACTTATTTAGATTGTTATGGCAATCCTTTAGCAAGTTTGAATGTATCGGCTAATACTGCACTTACTAATTTAGTTTGTGCCGTCACTCAATTAACCAATTTAGATGTATCGGCTAATACTGCACTTACGTATTTGAATTGCCGTCTTAATTCACTAACAAGTTTAAATGTATCGACTAATACTGCACTTACGTATTTGTCTTGTGACGATAATTTATTAACCAGTTTAAATGTATCGGCCAATACTGCACTGAATGGCTTGGTTTGTATTAATAATCAATTGACCAATTTAAATCTCAAAAATGGCAACAACATAAATTTTATCAATTTTATGGCTGGTAATAACCCAAATCTAAGCTGCATAGAAGTAGATAGTGCCGCTTGGAGTGCATCTAATTGGAGTACTTCTATTGATGCCACTGCATTTTTTAGTGAAAACTGCAGCGGAGTAGGTATGAATACGATTGGTCAAACTAAGGCGCTTCAGGTGTATCCAAACCCTACATCGAGTAATATATTTCTGACAGATAATTCAAACCTCGTATTAACAGACCTGGCAGGGCAAGTGCTTTTGCAAAAAACAAACACTAAACAGATGGATATTTCGGTATTGCCTGCTGGTATATACTTGTTGCATGTTGGTCAAAACGAAAAGCAAACATTTAAAGTGATAAAACAATAAGCCAGCGCTTAAAAAGCTTTTTTACCTAATGGGTTGCCTAAAATTATAGCCTTAATAAAATAAAACATTATTTGCATCAAGCCAAAATATTACTTGCACAACAAATAAAAAACCACTATCAAAAAAATAGAAAAATACTTTGGGTGAGTTTAAGTATTGTAATGATAAATACAGATCTTGCAAATAATTATGGAAACTATATTTCTCATTTTCCCTCATCAGTTATTCAAAGATATTGCATTACTTAAAAAAGCAGATGAAGTTTATTTAATTGAAGAATTTTTATTTTTCAATCAGTATAAATTTCATAAACAAAAATTAGTACTTCACCGAGCAAGTATGAAATATTATGAAAATTATTTACAAGAAAATGGCATAAAAACGAATTACATAGATGCTACAAATAAACAAAGTGACATTAGAATATTAATTGATAATATTCAAGCAAATCAAAACGTAAAAATACAATTATATGATGTTTGTGATAACTGGTTAGAAAAAAGAATTATAGAAACCTGTCAATCAAATAATATTGAGTTTGAAGAATATACTACTCCATTATTTATAAATTCAAAAGAGGATCTAACAGCATACTTTGGAGTTAAACAAAAGTATTTACACAATGATTTTTACATTCAGCAACGAAAAAAATTAAATATTTTAATTGATGAAAATGGAAAGCCATTTGGTGGGAAATGGAGCTATGATGCAGACAACAGATTAAAATATCCAAAAAATAAAATAGTTCCTAAAACCAAATTCCCTGCTATCAACCATTTTTACAAAGAAGCAATTGAATATGTTTCAAAAAGCTATAAAAATAATTATGGAAATATTTCAGAAGACTTTATCTACCCTTCAACACACTTACAATGTGAAGAATGGTTAGAAAATTTTTTAGCCTCCAGATTTAATGAATTCGGTAACTATGAAGATGCAATTGTTGACAATGAAAATATTTTGCATCACAGTGTGCTCACACCCATGTTGAATATTGGACTCCTACTTCCCTTACAAATTGTGCATGCTGCCATTAAATTTGCAAATAAGCACTCAGTATCTATTAATTCACTGGAGGGTTTCATTAGACAGATTATTGGTTGGAGAGAATTTATAAGAGGTGTATATATTTACAAAGGGATCAAAGAACGTACTACCAATTTTTGGAAGTTTAATAAAGACATACCTACTTCATTTTATGAAGCGAATACAGGTATTGAACCCATTGATACAACTATCAAAAAATTAGTAAACACAGCATACAATCACCACATTGAACGGTTGATGATTTTGGGAAATTTTATGTTATTATGTGAAATTAATCCTGATAAAGTATATCAATGGTTTATGGAAATGTACATAGATGCTTACGACTGGGTAATGGTTCCCAATGTATATGGAATGAGCCAATTTGCTGATGGTGGATTAATGGCAACTAAACCCTATATAAGCGGCAGCAGTTATGTATTAAAAATGAGCAATTTTAAAAAGGGAAAATGGTGCGAAACTTGGGATTCTTTGTTTTGGAATTTTATGAATAAACATCGTAACTTTTTCTTATCTAATCCAAGATTAGGCATGTTAATTAAGGTCTATGACAAAATGAGTGATGAGAAAAAAAATAATCTAAACCAAAACTTTGAACAGTTTAATAAAAATACCAAATTAAATTAAGTGAAAAATTATTCTCTTACTCCTAATTAACTGGTGATTATTACCTCTAATTTCAGGCACACAAATTGAATTGGTAATTTTGCACGCTCATTTAACTGATATTGTTTCAAGTGGCACAGGTATTGATAATATGGAGGTCTGCTGTAAAATAATAGACAAATCCTATTAATAACTGACAAAATATACATACACTATGTCTTTTGAACGACAATTTTTCGGAAATAATGATGAAGAAATGGAAATTATGCCAATAGTTCCGTTGACTGAAGATGAAATTTCTGATGAAGATAAAAAAAATTTACCGGCCGATTTATTAATCTTACCCTTGCGAAATATGGTCTTGTTTCCAAACGTAGTCATTCCGATTACGGTTTCGAGGGAGAAGAGCATTCAGGCTTTGAATGAAGCTGAAAAAAATGGAAAAAATATTGGAGTGGTTTCGCAATTGGATAGCAAAAGCGAAGACCCTTCATTTGATGACATTAATAAAGTGGGAACAGTAGCGCAAATTATTAAGCAAATAAAAATGCCTGATAACAGTATTACCGTTTTTATACGAGGTCGTTTGCGTTTTAAAGTGAACGAGTGGTTGCAAGATGAACCTTGTTTTAAAGCCAACGTAACGTACTTAGACGATTTAATGCCAGCAATGGATGATGAGTATAATGCAATGATTTCAAGTGTGAAAGACATGGCTGAACAAATTATGCGTAAATCAAACAATGTGCCTCCAGAAGCAGCGATTGTGTTAAAAAACATTGAAAACATTTCGTTTTTAAACCATTTTATTGCCTCCAATTTAAATTGTGAAACCAAAGACAAACAAGCATTGTTAGAGGAAAACGATTTTAAATTGCGCACAGAAAATTTATTGCGTTTATTGCAAGTAGAATTGCAACATGTAGAATTGAAAAACAAAATCACCAACAAAACAAAAGGTGAACTTGACAAACAACAACGTGATTATTTCTTGAATCAACAATTGAAAGCTATCAAAGATGAATTGGGTGGCGAAAGCAATGACAGAGAAATAAAAGATTTAAAAAAACGTGCCGAAAGCAAGCAATGGAGCGATGCAGCTAAAGAAGTTTTTGAAAAAGGCATTGAAAAATTAGAGCGTATGCACCCATCAACGCCTGATTACTCAACCGTTTACAATCATTTAGATTTAATCTTAGATTTACCTTGGAATGAATACACGCAAGATGTATATGACATTCCTAAAGCCAGAAAAGTATTAGACAATGACCATTATGGCATGGATAAAATTAAAGATCGAATTTTAGAATACTTAGCTGTTTTGAAATTAAAAGGGGATATGAAATCGCCAATACTATGTTTTATTGGACCCCCAGGAATTGGAAAAACCAGCTTAGGAAAATCAATTGCTAATGCTATTGGCAGAAAATATATTCGTTTTAGTTTGGGTGGTTTGCACGACGAAAGCGAACTTCGTGGTCATCGCAAAACCTATATAGGAGCCATGCCTGGAAGAATTATTCAACAATTGAGAAAAGTAAAATCAAGCAATCCTGTTTTTATTTTAGATGAGTTGGATAAATTAGGAAAAGATTTTAGAGGTGACCCAAGCAGTGCCTTGTTGGAAATTTTAGATCCTGAACAAAACAATTCTTTTTATGATAATTATTTAGAGATTGAATATGACTTATCAAAAGTATTGTTTATTGCAACGGCAAATAGTTTGCAAGAAATTCAACCTGCTTTGAGAGACCGTTTGGAGATTATTGATTTGAGTGGTTATGCTGTGGAAGAAAAAACAGAAATTGCTAAAAAACATTTATTACCTAAACAAAAAGAAGCGCATGGCTTAAAAAAATATGCAATCAAAATGGGCAATCCTGCTTATGTGAAACTGATTCAAGAATACACTCGAGAAAGTGGGGTTCGTGATTTAGAACGAAAATTTGCATCCATCATGCGAAACCTTGCCATGAAAGCGGCTATGGATGAAACATTGAAACAATTTACCATCACAGAAGAATTGATTGAAGAAGTGTTGGGCAAACCAAAATTCACCAACGATTTATATAATAAAATGAATCCTCCTGGAGTAGCTGTTGGATTGGCTTGGACATATGTAGGTGGTGAAATTTTGTTTATTGAAGCCAGCATAAGCAAAGGAAAAGGCGCGTTAACATTGACTGGAAACTTAGGCAATGTGATGAAAGAAAGTGCATCTACAGCCTTGGCATATATTCAAGCACATGTGGAAGATTTAAATGTGAACCAAGATGTTTTAGACAATAGCAACATGCACATTCATGTGCCAGAAGGTGCTGTTCCCAAAGATGGGCCAAGCGCTGGTATAACCATGCTGACATCCATGGTAAGTGCATTAACAAAGAAAAAAGTAAAACCATACTTGGCAATGACAGGGGAAATCACCCTTCGTGGTCAAGTATTGCCTGTAGGTGGAATTAAAGAAAAAATATTGGCGGCAAAACGTGCTGGCATGAAAGAAATTTTATTGTGTGCACAAAATGAAAAAGATATTTTAGAAATTAATCCAAGCTATATAAAAGGTTTAAAATTTCATTATGTAAATACAATGCAAGAAGTTTTGGAAATTGCTCTTTAAAACGTTTAATTTTATAACAATAGCTCAATGGAGACGTTGGGCTATTTTTTTTTATTTTACCCTCTTTCCATTCAAAAAAACTTGATCAATTTTTGCTTGATAAATTTCAGTCATATCAGCTTTCATTAAATCGGTTGCAAGCATCACAAAATTAGCCTGTTTACCCACTTCAATACTGCCCACTTCATTTTCTTTAAACACAGATTTTGCAGCCCAAATAGTCATACCACGAAGTGCATCTTGACGAGTTAATGCATTTTCAAATTGAAAACCTTGAATTGGTTTTTGTGCTTCATTTTTTCTAAAAACGGCTGCACAAAATGTGTTCAAAGGATTGAGTTCTTCAACAGGAAAATCGGTCCCTAAAGGCATCCAATTATTTTGTTTTAATAATGCGTTATAGGCATACGCATTTTTTATTCGACTCTCCCCTATTCTATCTTTTGCCCAAGCCATATCACTAATTGCATGTGTGGGCTGTACAGAAGGGATGATTGAATAATCGCCAAACAAATGAACATCGTTTGAATCAACCACTTGTGCATGTTCAATGCGCCATCGTCTATCGTTTTTCGTTTTTAAATATTTACTAAAAATAGTTAACACTTCATGATTTGCACCATCTCCAATGGCATGAACAGCTAATTGATTATTGGTTTTAATTAGCTTTTTAGACAACGTATCAATTGCTGAAATGGAAGTCGTTAAATAGCCACGATGATTGTGTTGATCAGTATATTCTTGCAATAAATAAGCTCCTCTTGAACCGAGTGAGCCATCCGCAAAAATTTTAAATCCTGCTACTTTGCAATTCGAAAGTTGTTTGAATTTTTGATATAATACATCGTTTATATTTTCTTTTGTATTGGTTAAAAATAACGTTGAATTAATAGATAACTTATTTTGTAAATATCCTTTTTTCAACCATTTCCACCAATTATTTTCAACCATGCAATCTACAAAACTAGTTATCCCGTTTTCAAAAAATTCTTGCTCTGTATTTTGATAATATTCAATGGCTGTTACTTCATCCACTGAAGGAATTCTTGACTTAACTAAATTAATCGCATTATCAAATAACAATCCTGTGAGTTCATTATTTATCATTTGAATTTCTCCACCTTCTACTTTTGTATCTTTAGAAATGCGAGCAATGTCTAGCGCTTTTTGATTAACTAACGCTGCATGTGCATCAATTCGTAATAAAAAAACGGGTTGGTTTGGGAATAAAATATCTAGTTCTGTTTTTGTAATTTCGACTTTATCATTCCATTTTGAATCACTCCACATTCTACCTTCTATCCATTGTCTTTTGTTGGTTTTAGAATAGCCTACAATTTTTTCAAGCATTTCTTTAAAGGATGAAGTACCATACAAATTAAGCTTATATTGGTCTAATGCATACCCTGTAAAATGACAATGGGCATCAATAAATCCAGGATAAATAAATTTTCCCTTTGCATCTATTATTTCATTAGATTGATATTTTTCCAACAACTCATTTCCTCCAACAGCAATAAATTTTCCATTTGAAATGACAAGTATTGAAGCCTTTTCAAATTGCTTATTTATGGTGTAAATAGTTGCATTTTTTACAATTAAATCGGCAGTTTTTTTCTTAAATGATGAAAATAAAACAACAAAAATGATTAAAATGATATAATTATGCTTTTTCATTTCTTAATTAATAAATGCCCAATGAAAACCAAAACGAAATGTATAATTTTGAGCTGGATATAAATGATAATTTATATTATTTTTTAACACGAAATTTTGTAATTCATCAATGGCAAATGATGCTCTAAAACGTTTTACTTTAAAATTAAAGAAAAAAGCAGCTTGAGGATAGTTTGAAATTTTAGTTGAATAATTCGTTACAAATGAAAAATACAAGGGTGAATAATTGTCGTTATAATAGGGTGTATTATAACGAATATCCAAACCAATTGCCGTTTGTAATTTATTTTTTATCAATTTACTTTCATGTGCAATTCGGTGTCGAGATGCGAAAATAGGCAAATGAATTGGCGAATTATTAGATGCAAATTGTAATAAAATATCATTGTCAAAAACCAATTTATTCCACACGAAACGCTTTGATAGAAGGCCTTGCATGATGGGCACAACTTTAGTATATTGTTTTGCTGTCAATGAGGTATCTCGATAAATATAATTTCCAACAACATAATAATTGAATTGCAAATTGGTTTTATATTTTAAATTAAAATTACTAATATGAAATTTTGAAATGGTTTGCTTTGAAAAATTATTGCTCAGTTGCAAATAATTTGTACCAAAATCTGTCATTAAATAAGGTGCCGATTGAAGCGATTGTTCAAAACCGATATCTATTTTTCCAATGCTTGGACCAATCATTTTTCCTGCATGTGCCATTAAATTAAAATTACCAATAGTTCGTTCACCTGAAAAATAAAATTTCACAGAAGCATCATATTGCCATTCGTTATTTTTCAACAAAGGCTTATTTATTTTTGCAAAAACAAAATTATTCAAATACGTTTTATCAAAATAAGCATTGTGTGGTGTTTCAATTTCAATTCCATAACCAGCCTCTGCTTGAAGCAATTTTTCTTTGAATCGAATATTACCAATTAACGAAAATGCATTACCAATTGCGTTTAAAAAATGATTTGCAAAAACCGAATCTCG
>JBILBN010000059.1:0-14700 GCA_044353665.1 Chitinophagaceae bacterium
ACAATGAAACTAAAAATTTTATTTAAAAATTTAATGAACCATTTTATTAGCACAGCTTGAGCTTGCAAATGCTTCGGGCTTGGCTTTAAATGCAAAACCCATTCCTAAAATATAACCAGTGGCTTCACTTAATGCCACATTACTTTTAAATTGTGGGTTGGTATTTATGTCGGCATGTACTTCCATATCAACATCATATATTGTAAATAATTCACACAGTTCGTAGGCAATTTCTATACTTTTTGAAACCTCCATAATCATTCTTTCTTTGATGGAATAGTTTATGGTAGATTGCTCATTATGAATAAGCATAAAGCCGCCTTTTCCTTCTCTTAAAAAAACAATAACGGTTGCAAATTCGGTGTAACTTCCTTTTACTTGTGAGTCTGTTCCTATGCAAACTTTTAGTTTGTTTCCTAACTCGTGTTCTCTGATAATAATTTTTTCTACCGAAAATTTAATAGGTTCTTCTATGGATTGACCGTTAAAATTACGCCACATCATAATTATAAATTTTTAGTTGTTAGGTTAAATTTACGAATGAGTTTTGTTAACGGTCAAATATAAATAATACCAAATTGTGAACAATCTAGCATAACTAACAAAATATAGTTGTCAATGACATAAAAGGTTCAAAAGAAAATAATTTCTATAAATGATTGCCCAGATAAAATTCTAAAGAAACTTGATTTTTGAAAAATTTGTAATTGAATAAATTCAATTACCACATACCATTAATCAACAGTGCAATGGTGCAACCTTTTACTACTTTAATATGATGTTGACGAGCTAATTCTTCTAATTCTGGATTGTCTGTTTCAGGATTAAAAACAATTCGTTTAGGACGGAGCGCTAAAATAAACTCGTAATATGATTTTTGTTTTAATGGGCTAAAAAATACAGTGATTGTTTCAGCCTCTGTTAATGTTTCAGAAAAATCATGAATTTTAATATGTCCAATATTTCCTTTTTCTTCGTTCAAAGCATAAATGTCATATCCTCTGTTATATAACAATTTTGTGGCAACATAGCTGGCTTTTTCTTGATTTTCTGATGCGCCTAAAATCACAATTCTCTCTTGATTCATTTTTACTTTAAATATCTTAGAGTAATTATACTGCAAACCCAATGCCAAAAAATGATATATAGTTTATTTTTTAAAAATATACAAAAAGTTAGTCATTATTCTAAGTTAAAAACTTGATGCCTATTTGGAATTTCTACATCCTTAAACCCTTTTTTTAGTAATCGGTTTCTAAATTCTTCTTGCACATCGTATTCGCCATGTACAATAAATAATGACTTAACTTGTGACGGATTTTGACAGGCAATAAATTGGCATAAATCATCATAATCAGCATGGGCACTCATGCTTTTAATATTGGCTATATTGGCTTTTACTTGAAATTTCTGCATATATATTTTTACTTCTTTTTCACCCCTCATTAATTTGGCTCCTAAAGAATGATATTCACAAAAACCAACCATTAAAATGGTATTTCGAGGATTTTCAATATTATTGGCAATATGATGTTTTATTCTTCCTGCTTCTGCCATGCCTGATGCAGAAATAATAACCATGGGTTCTTTTTTATTATTTAATCGTTTAGAATCTTCCACATCAGTAATCATGTGCAATCCTTTAAACTCAAAAGGATATTTATCTTCTTTCATTAAATGCACCACGTGTTTATTATATAATTCTGCATGTTGTTTGATAATCTCAGTTGTTTTTACAGATAACGGACTGTCTACATAATAATTTAAATCAGGCAATCTACCTTCTACCTCCAATTTGTTTAAAGCAAATAAGATTTCTTGCGTTCTGCCAACGCTAAATGCTGGTATAATTAATTTTCCTTTGTTTTCAATACACGTTTCTTGAATGTAATTTAGTAATTTTTCATCCGTATTGGCAAGATCTTCATGTAATGAATTTCCATAAGTACTTTCTAAAATTATATAATCCGACTGAGGAAATTCTTCAGGAGAACGGAGAATAACATCTCTATATCGTCCAACATCGCCACTAAATGTTATTGTTGTTTCTTTTCCATTTTCCTTTATAGTTACATGAACAGCGGCACTCCCAAGAATATGTCCAGTATCTGTATAATGAAATGAAATATCGTCGTCTATTTTAACAACTTCACCATAAGGTACTTTTTCAAATAATGGGAAAACATTATTGGCATCAGCAATGGTATAAAGTGGTGATACAAGAGGCAAACCTTGTGCTGCTCTTCTTTTGTTTACAAAAGCAACATCAGACCCTTGTATAAAGGCCGAATCTTGCAATAAAACGGTTGTTAAATCGGCTGTTGCAGGTGTACAAAATATTTTACCTTTATAGCCTTCTTTCACCAATTTTGGCAATAAGCCCGAATGGTCAATATGCGCGTGTGAGAGAATCATGTACGTAATTTCTTGAGGATCAAAACCAAAATGCTGATTATGTTCCAAGGTTTCGGCACCTAATCCTTGAAAAAGGCCACAATCTAAAAGAATTTTTTTGCCATTATTTAAATGAATAATGTGTTTTGAACCGGTTACTGTTCTTGCTGCTCCGTGAAATGAAATTTTCATATTTGATATTTTTGGGTTAAAATCTAACGAATTATAGTATATTAGCGTCTAGTTTGAGGTAAAGATAGATGAATTTGTAAAAAGATAAAGTTACATACTTAAATTTTAAATTCATTTATACTAAAATAAAAATTTATATGAAAATTGTACAAAGTATTTTAATATTATTGATTGTGATTGTTGGTATAAGCAGTTGTAAAAAATACAATCAAATAGATAATGGCTCTACTGTAAAAACGCCCTATTCACTCTATATAGGAGGCTATAATGGCACATTAAAAAAAACAAATGACGCACTTTATTTTAGCACATTGTTTTATACAGACAATTCAATGATTCGTCAAATAGTAATAGCAGATAGCGTTGTTAGTTGCATAAAGCAAAATTTTTATTACAGTAAAGACGATGGAAAATATTTACAACTGAGTAGTAATTTTGATAAAGTAAGAAAGTCATTAACTGCAAAAGATTCTTTTTATAACTATTTTATCCCAAATGTATCTTGTTACAACGACAATGATTTAACTGTTTATTTATGTACCGAGTCAGGCATTAGATACAGCAAGGATTTTGGAAAATCATTTACTGCAGATAATAATTGGGCAGCAACTCCGGATTTACCACGTTCAATAACTCGTACAAATAATTTAGATTTATATGCAATGAAAGGAGATACGTTGTATGAAAGAAAACAATCTGTACCGCCAAATGGATGGAATCCTTGGACACAAGTAGTTGCAGTTGCTCCAAATACCTTACCAATAAATAACAGTTGGTACATCACCCATTCTCATGATAGTTTGTTCGCTATTGATTTTAAAGGAAATCAAGGCGTTTATTTTAGCGCAGATAAAGGGTTGAATTGGAATGTAGGCAAACAATTATTGCCGAATACCCATGAAATATTATTTGGAAAAGAAGTATTTGGTAAATTTTACATTGGTTTAGACAGTGCTGGTTTATTTAGCTTCAGTGGAAATCAATTTAAATCCATTGGAAAAGGAATTCCTTGGTATGCTAAAGTGAGTGATATTATTGGTAAAACTGTTAGATACAGAACAAATGCTACCAGAAACTATTGGTTTTGTGCTACTGACCAAGGTTTATATATCAGTGAAACCGATGGTACTGATTGGAAATTGGTACTCCCAGGACAGTGGAGTACACTACGTTAACGATATTTTCGTTTAGTAGATATGAAAGTTATTATTACGGCATTTTTTCTTCTATTTTCTCTATTTAGCAGGGCTAATGATTCCTTAGTATTAGTGAAATCAATACCCATTGAAGCTCGATTATTTACAACAGACTTAATTGGCAATTGCTATGTGGTTAAAGAAAACAATTTTTTAATTAAATTTAATTCATTAGGCGATAGTGTTGCACAATTTAATGAAGTAAAAAAAGGAAAAGTAACGCAAATAGATGCCACCAATCCTTTACGCGTATTATTATATTATGCCGATTTTAATCAAATAATCATTTTAGACAATATGCTTTCCAAAAAAAATGTATTGAAACTAAACACGATAGGCATTTTTAATGCGCCTTGCATTGCCAATTCAATTGATGGGAATATTTGGGTATATGATCAATCGTCAAATAATTTATTAAAATTAGACAATCAGTTAGCCTTGTTATCGACAAGCAATTTGAGAAATTTTTTTTCAGAGTCCATTGATCCAATATATATGGTAGAACAAGAGCGCAATTTGTTTATTGTAGATTCATTACAAGGTATTTTTAGGTTCGATTTATATGGTTTTTATAATACAACCTATCATTTTAAAACAAAAGAAGTTCAATATTTTAATGGATATTTAGTTTATCCACAAATCCCTTCTTTATTCTCATATCAAACACAAACCATTTCAGAAAAAACAATTTTACTACCAAATCCTGCATCAATATTGCAAGTAAGAATAGAACGAAATAAGCTATTTATACTTCGCAAAAACACTTTAGAAATTTATGATTTAATTCAATCCTAAACCGATTATTTTTGCACTTCCTATTTTGAAAAAATATTTACTAAACATTATCTTCCTTTTGCCTTTTTTTTTGCAAGCGCAAAATAAAAGTACCATTTCATTTAATGTAAATGAAATTCCTTATGCACACGTTCATATTCGAAATATTACTTTCTCGGGTAATAAAATTACCAAAGAAAAAATCATTATTCGGGATATGAGCATTCAAGAAAAGGACAGTATCCAAACTAAAAATTTAGAAGAAGAACTGAATTATAATCAAGAACGAATTCTTAATCTTCAATTGTTTGCAACTGTAAATTACCAAGTCAATATTGTTAAGAACGATACGATAGATATTCACTTTTCAGTAACAGAGATAATGTATTGGTTAGCTAAACCTATTTTTTCACTGGCAGATAGAAATTTTAATGTTTGGTTTAAAGAACAACATTTGGCTTTGAATAGAACCAATTATGGTGCAGAAATTATTCGAAAAAATTTTAGAGGTCGAAATGAAGAAATAATAACATCTGTTCAATTAGGATATAGTAAATTTTTCGGATTTTCTTATAAAATTCCATATATCGATAAAAATTTAAAACATGGGTTAGGCATTTCGGCATCCTATTTAACAGGTCGAGAAGTGAATTATGAAACCCAACAAAATAAATTGTTGTTTTATAGAAATGATCAATATCCACACTTAAAAATACAAGGGAAGTTACATTATTTTTATAGAAGAAAATATACTACCATTCATGAAATTCAACTGAGTTATAATCATTATGAAATTACACAAGGGTTATTTGATAAAAATCCTGATTATTTAGAAGGTAAAACAAAAATAAAATATTTTGAATTAGCCTACATACATCAATATAATAATACCAATGTACGAATATACCCAACCAAGGGTTTGGAAATAAAGACGACCTTATTAAAAAGAGGTTTAGGAATAGATAAAGAGGTAAATAGGTTTGAATTAATTAATCAAACTTCATTTTTTCAGCCAATTTGGAAAAATATTTCGGCATCCTTCAATTTTAGAGGACGCTTTTCATCACCTCAGCATCAACCCTATTTATTTAATAGGGCATTAGGCTTTAAAAATGATTTTGTAAGAGGCTACGAGTATTATGTAATCGATGGAAGTCATTTTGCTTTATTAAGGGCTAACATTAGGTTTCGATTTGTAGATCAAGTAGTTCATCAAAATATCATCAAATCATCAAAATATATCCCTATTCGAGTGTATGGTAAAATTTATAATGACATTGGATATGTTTATAACAAGCATCCAGAAACGAGTTTTTTAAATAATAAATTGTTAGATGGATATGGAGCAGGATTAGATATTGTGATTTCTTACTATTTAAAATTTAGGATAGAATATAGTTTTAATCATTTAAAACAAAAAGGACTATTTTTACATGGTTCAAAAGAATAAGTTATGCAAATAGCCATCTATAATCGTGCTTTAAGTGAAGATGATTTTTCAATCTATAAAAAAATATTTGAAACGCTTTCACGGTACGACATAAAACCTGTAATTTTTGAACCTTTTGTTGAAAAATTAAAAGCGTTTAATTCCTTACCTGAACAATATGAAATATTTTCAGATGTAAAACCATTGACAAATAAAGTGAATTTTTTATTCAGTTTTGGGGGAGATGGAACCTTGTTAGATACTGTAAAATATGTTGGAGATAAAAAAATCCCTATTTTAGGAATTAATTTAGGTAGATTAGGTTTTTTAGCGTCTACTAAAATGGAAGAAATAGAATTTGCTATAGATTCTTTACAAAAAGGAGCTTATTTATTAGATAATAGAACACTCATTCACTTAGATACTAGCATCCCAATTTTTCAAGAATTTCCCTTTGCGTTAAATGAGTTTTCGATACACCGAAAAGACAGCTCATCATTAATAAAAATTCATACCTATTTAAATGGAGAATTTTTGTGTACTTATTGGGCAGATGGATTAATTGTTTCTACACCAACTGGTTCAACTGGTTATTCGTTAAGTTGTGGGGGACCAATTATTTTTCCTCAAGCGAATAGTTTTGTCATAACACCTGTTGCGCCTCATAATTTAAATGTAAGGCCATTGGTAATATCAGACAAGAGTATTGTTTCATTTGAGGTAGAGGGGAGAGCTGAAAACTTTTTATGTACACTTGATTCTCGATCAGAAACGATAGATAGCAGTGTTTCATTAGCCATTCGTAAAGAAAATTTTGATATACAATTAGTACGATTGGAAGGACAGAATTTCTTAAATACACTACAAACCAAATTATATTGGGGGGTAGATAGTAGAAATTAATTTGATGATTAATTAATTTGATAATTAACCATTAATAATTATCAATCACTCACTAATCACTATCGTATAGTTTTCCATTACTGCATTGTAGAGCATTTTATTACAAGCATTATCAGCAATTTGGTGCGCTTCTTCTTTAGAATTTGCTTCAATCGAAAGTGTAACATGTTTGCCAATGCGTACGTTTTGAATGGCATTTAATGCTAAACGATGAAGGCTTTCATTAACTGCTTTTCCTTGTGGGTCCAACAATTCAGTTAATGGCATAATAGTAATGTGAGCTGTAAAAATCATGATTCTAAGGGTTTATAAGCGAATGATAAAGTAATATAAAGTAAAAAAGAAAACGGAATGGCTAAGCTTTGTAAAAAAGGAATAGCCAATAGGGTTAATGCCAACCAAGTAACTTGTGGCCAATATTTTTTAATTGAAAATTGAGAAAACTTAAGTGTAAATAATTTAAACTGGCTAACCATCAACCAACATAAAACACCAATAATTGTATATAAAATCCAAGGATTTAATAGGGCATTTCCAATATCCAACGGATTTTGTAAAACAATAATAGGAAGCGATGCAACTACCAATCCGTTTGCAGGAATAGGAACACCCGAAAAATAAGATGTTGTATCCGATGCATTATTAAAACGTGCTAAACGTAAAGCTCCAAAACAAGCTACCAAAAAAGCAGGGCTAACGGCCCAAATAGAAATGTCCATGGCAGAAGGAGATTGCATCCAAGCCGACCATAATAATTTCATTAAAATCATGCTGGGTGCAACGCCAAACGAAACCACATCAGCTAACGAATCTAAATCTTTTCCTATAGGCGAAAAAACGTGTAACCATCGAGCAGCCATACCATCAAATAAATCAAAAATGGCAGCTATAAAAATACAAATACTTGCATAATAAACTTGAGAAGTACCACTCACCCAAAATTTCTCCCCATTAAGCTCACCTACAAAAGGTTGTGCATGCAAGGTAAAAACGATTGCCATACAACCCATAAAAAGATTGCCAAGCGTGAGTATATTAGGTAAGTGTTTCATTTAGAAGAGCAAATATAAGTAAAAAAAGAAGGTTAGTTTTTAGTTGCATTTAAAATAGTTTCAACTCGTTGATTCCAAGTATGATTTTCCAAAGCAAAGTTTTTAATTTCAGATTGTTTGTCAATAAAATATTGTGCGTTTTCAAAAAGAAAATTAATAGCATTACTAATTTCAGAAGTTGATAAAGGAATAGAAACTACTTTGCCATATTTAGTATTTTTTATTTCATTAATATATTCAACATCTGTTGATAAAATTGGTTTTCCCATGCCCAATGCCTCATAAAATTTTATAGGAGATAATTGATATGAGACTATCGTTTTTAATAGAGGGACTAAGTTACATGCTTTAACGTATTCAATAGCTTCGGCAAATGACATAGCATCTTTAAAAAAAACATTATCTGTAAGTTGAAGTGTAGTTACTAATGATATAATTTTTTCTTTCATAACCCCATTCCCTATTATGTAAAATAAAATATCTTTTTTATATTTACTTTTATTCAATCCATAAATTAGTTCAATTAATCCGTCCCAAGAAGTTAATGTCCCAACATGTGCAATGACATATTTATCCAATGGAATTGATAATTTAATTCTTGAAGTAGTAATATTAACGTTGGTTTTTATTAAGTCAACATCAGTTGCATTAGGAACTACCACCACATTGCTTTTTGGAGATAATTTTAAAATAAAATCTTTAATTTTATCAGTAACTGCAACATTTAAATCACTATTTTTAAATGTATTTTTTTCCTGAGTACTAACTATTTTTTTAGTTACAAAATTACTTCGTAAAAAAGAACCAATAGTACCCCAAGACTTTTGGCTTGCTAAGAATTTAAGTTGATCATTTGTTATATCATTATATTCTAAAACTATAGTTATTTTTTTTCCTTTTAATTTACGAAGAGATAAAATTATTTTGTGAGAAACATTCAAGGTATAACGATGGTAAATAAAAAATTCAGCATCTTTATTTTCCTCAATAATTTTGTTTAATTCAAAAATATAAGCTGCACAATATTTTTTATAAAAAAGTAATTTATTAATAAACCCAGATATTGGAGATTGTATGTTTGACAAATCAATTTTTTGTAATTCATATAAAGTATGAAAGCACTCTAAACTGCTTCCTATTATGTACTTTTCTGTATACTTTTGAGTATTTAAAAATCCTTTTATTATTCCTTTTGTATGAGTTCCTACAGCACCTTTCTCACAACTGGTTATTCCTCCAATGTAAATAAATATTTTCTTATTCATACTATATAAGAACTATTGAATTAAAGAACCTCCCATTAAATAACCCCAACTATTTTTTCTTAAATCTCCTGTATCTTGAGTGTTGACTTTTTCATCTAAAATACTTTTATTAAAATAGTTATTTTTTATTAAAAGCTCTTTACTATGAATGAATTTATCTTTCATAATTTGACTTTCCATCCAACTTTTTTGTGGAGGTTCGTACCCAATTTTATCCGTTCTCCAACCAATTTCTTGTGGTAAAATATCAAATGTTTCTCTCATAATCCATTTGGTCCAACCTTCATTTATTTTGTAAGTAGCTGGTAAGGTAAATAAAAATCCAACTAATTCATGCGACAAAAAAGGCAACCTTACTTCTCTGCTATGTGCCATGCTGTTTCTGTCTGCATAACGAAGTAATTGTTGTATGCCATTTTTCATGGTACTGCTATATAATGATTCATTTAGTGTACTAAAATTACTACCTGCAGTTTCAAAAATTTCATTTTTATATTGATTGTAAAAATCTTTATTAAACACAGGATTTTTAATATTCTCTAATGTGTTTTTCAAAGTTTTAATAGGCTTCACTAAACTAGGTGAAATATCTCTAACTCGATCTCCTAATGTTTTTTTAGTAATGCCATTAATCGTATTATTTGCATGAAGTTTTAAATAACTTGCATGTTGTTTTGAGTATTCGTTTCTATTCGATTTTTTTAATTCATTAAAAAATGGAGTGTAATATCCATGATATCCAGCCAAAATTTCATCAGCGCCTTGCCCATCTAATAAAACGGTCACATTATTTTCTTTGGCAGTTCGCATCACACAATATTGTGCATATATACTTGCACTCCCATAAGGTTCTTCTTGATGCCAACTTAATTTCTCAATGTCGTTAATTAATCCTTCATCGTTAGGAGTTACAAAATGTGGCTCAACATTGGTTTTTGCAATCACATAATCCATGAACTTACGTTCATCTTTTTTAAATCCAGGAAAAACCGCACTAAATGTATTTTGTTTTTGATTGGTTCCTTTTTTTAATTCATCAATCACACAAACTACCAAAGACGAATCTAAACCACCACTCAAACTACTCCCTACAGTTACATCACTTCGCAATCTCCTTTTTATAGAAGTATAAAATAATTCTTGCAATGTTGATTTTGCTTGCTCAACAGAAATAGCATAATCTATATTTTTCCAATCAATATCATAATACTTTTGAATCTTTATTTCTAAGGTGTCTAAAGATATTTTGATAAAATGACTATGTTCTAAACGAGTGCAATTTGTATAAAATGTTTCTGATAAATCTTGTGGGTTTTCAATATATCCGTATGATAAATAATTAAACAACATTCTGTTATTTACTTCTTTAGCAATTCCTCCTGCCCAAAGGCATTTCATTTCACTGCCAAATAAGAAATACTTTCCTTTTTCGTAGCTGTAAAAAAAAGGTTTTTCACCAAAACGGTCTCTTGCACAAAATATATTATTTTCTAGTGCATCATAAATCACAAATGAAAACATACCATCCAAATGCTGCAAACAATTTTCTTTATCACGGTCATATAAAGCCATTAAAACTTCGGTATCGCTTTGTGTTTTAAATGTATAACCTTGTTTTACTAATGTATCTTTTAATTCAATATAATTATAAATTTCCCCGTTAAAAACTATCGAATATCTACCTAAATAATGCATGGGTTGGTCTGCCTCATGGCTTAAATCAATAATAGACAGACGTCTGTGACCCAATCCGACTTGACCATCAGTAGAAATCCATTGACCATCACCATCAGGACCACGATGGGCAATGATGTCTGTCATTTTTTTTAGCCTGTCTATTGTAAGTTCAGAGGTATCTTTTGTAATTATGCCTGCAATTCCACACATTAATCGAAAATATATTTATTTGTCAAATTTAGAAAAAAATAATTAGCCCTTTCTATAAATTTTGTGAGATTAACGTTGTAATTTCTTTGGCAGCTTGTCCATCCCCGTAAACATTGTCGATATATGCTCCTGGTTTTTCGGTAATGGCTTTTTTAATTTGTGATAAATCATCAAAAATTAACGTATTCCAACCATTCACTAATGTTTCAGTCCATTCAGTTTCGCTACGAAGCGTTATACATTTTTTACCTAAAATATACGCCTCTTTTTGAATGCCACCACTGTCTGTAATTACACAATCACAATATTTTTGATAAGAAACACTGTCAGCATAACTCATAGGCGGAATAAAACTAATATTCGGAAAATCACTTTCGCTCATACCAAAACCTTTCAAACGAGCCACTGTTCTTGGATGAATAGAGAAAACTACTTTTTTATCTAAATCATTTAAAATAGTCAATATGCTTTTTAAACGAGCATCTTCATCCGTATTATATGGTCTGTGAATGGTTACAAAATAATACGGTTCAGTCAATAAAGGTTTCACGGTAGGTTCAATCAATTTAATCATATCACACATCACATCCCCACATCTATATATATGGTTATGTGTAATGCCTTCTTTTTTCAAATTTTCAATAGCGCCATCTGTTGGGCAAAATAATAATTTTGAAAACTCATCAGCCACAATTCGATTAATCTCTTCAGGCATTTCTCTGTTAAAACTTCTCAATCCAGCCTCAATATGAATAATTGGAATGTGCATTTTAGCTCCAACCAACGCACCAGCTAACGTTGAGTTTGTATCACCATAAACCAAAATAGCATCTGGTTTTTCAGTCATACAAACTTTTTCTATTTCAGTCATCATAATGCCCGTTTGCTCACCTTGAGGTTTGCTACCACCAATATCAAACTTGAAATCGGGCTTAGGAATATTCAATTCATTAAAAAAAATGGCGCTCATATTTTCATCATAATGCTGACCCGTATGAATCGTCATGGCGTTAAACTGTTTTTGCAACTCCAATTGCATGGGTGCATGTTTAATAAATTGGGGCCTAGCACCTACGATCGAAATTATCTTCTTCATTTAATTATTTTTTGTTTTCAAAGCCTGATACATTGATGATCTATTGGGCGTTGGCACCGTTCAACTAACGAACATTTTTCAGCTTTTCTTGTGAACTTTTAAATTTTTTTTGCAAAGATATTCTTTTCAAACTTTTTTCTATGAGGTAAAATTATTACTTTCGCACTCGAATTCATGATAGGTATGCACAAAAGCAATATAAAACGAGCAAAATCAGTACTTCTAGCCATTTTATTTACATTTGGTTTAATGGGTAACTTATTTGCACAAGGGCATGAAGTAGCTCCCACAACAGAAAATCATTCGGAAGAACACCACGAAGCAGGAAAGTTAGATATTAAAGGCGAAATCTTTGGTCACATCAGCGATTCTTACGATTGGCACCTTTTTAGTTTAGGCGAAGGGCACGATGCAACGCATGTTTCTGTTCCATTACCTGTAATATTAATTAATCCTACAAATGGAGTAAACGTATTTTTATCATCAGCTTTTGAACACGGTCACACACCTGCTCATGGTTATGAATTGTATGTAGAAAACGGAAAACAAAAAATTCGTGCTCAAGACGAATCTGCTTTTTATGACATCAGTATTACAAAAAACGTATTGTGCTTATTTTTATCAATCATTATTTTATGGTTCTTATTAACAGGTGTAGCTAAAAAATATAAGAAAAATGGTGCAAACGTTGCTCCAACAGGTATTCAAAATGCCATCGAACCAATTATTGGTTTCATTCAAGATAACGTTGCAAAACCTAATTTAGGTAAAACGTATGCTAAATACATGCCTTTATTATTAACCCTTTTCTTCTTTATTTGGGTAAATAATTTATTAGGACTTTTGCCATTTGGATTCAATTTAACAGGAAACATTGCAGTTACATTAGTATTAGCATTAGTATTCTATGTTGTAATGTTAATTAATTCAAACAAAAACTTTTGGGGTCATATTTTCAATCCTCCAGGAGTTCCATTAGGTATTAAATTTATTTTAGTTCCAATTGAAATTTTAAGTAATTTATTCATCAAGCCAATTGCATTAGCGATTCGTTTATTTGCCAACATTTTTGCAGGTCATACTATCATTTTAAGTATCATTATGTTGATATTTATTTTTTCAGGATTAAGCAAAGTAGCAGGAATTGCATTTATTCCAGTTTCTGTTGGTTTCAGTATTTTTATGTTTTTCTTGGAGTTGTTGGTAGCAGCTATTCAAGCATTTATTTTTACAAACTTAACAGCCGTTTTCATTGGTCAGGCTATAGAGGAACATCATCACGATGATTCTCATGAAAAAGACCATCATTAATTACGTAATTTTTTAAAACCAATATATATGTCAGTATTAAACATTTTATTAGAAGGTATCGCATCTGCAGGTGGAGCAGTTGGAGCTGGAATTGCAGCTTTAGCAGCTGGAATTGGAGTAGGTCAAATCGGTAAAGGAGCTTTAGAGTCTATTGCTCGTCAACCAGAAGTGGCTGGAGAAATCCGTTCTAACATGATCCTTGCAGCTGCCCTTGTTGAGGGTGTTGCTCTTTTTGGAGTTATCGCAGGTATCTTAGCTATCGTTTTGTAATTTAGATGTCGGATGACGGTTGTCAGATGGCAGATAAAAAACTAAACGTAGTAAAAATTATTAAACTACACGTGCGCAAAGGGCAAAGCGTGTAGTTTATTTAAAAGCCTTCGGCCCTCCAAAGGAGGGTTCTAAAAAATAAAAAACTTTGTGTCTCTTTTTGATTTAGTGCCTTTGTGGCAAAATTCATAAGACTAAAATAAAAAAATAAAAAACAAAAATGGAATTATTATTACCTGGTTTTGGTCTCTTCTTTTGGACGTTAATCGCCTTATTATTTGTAATTTTCTTATTGAAGAAATTTGCTTGGAAACCAATTTTAGAAGCTTTACACGAACGTGAAAGTAATATTGCAGACAGTATTGCTTCAGCAGAAAAAATGAAATCAGAAATGGCTTCAATGAAATCTGAAAACGAAAACTTGTTAAATCAAGCACGTGAAGAACGCTCTTTATTATTGAAAGAAGCGAAAGAAACGAAGGATAAAATTATAAACGAAGCAAAAGAAGAAGCAAAAGAAGAAGCTAACAAAATTATGTTAGAATCTCGTCAGCAAATCGAAATGCAAAAAAATGCAGCTATCATTGATGTAAAAAATCAAATTGGCTCATTAGTAATTGAAGTTTCTGAAAAAGTGCTTCGTAAGGAATTGGCGAACAAAAGCGAACAAAACGACTACATCTCTAAATTAGCAAACGAAATTAAATTGAATTAAGATGCAAAATCCAAGATTAGCAGGTAGATACGCCAAATCATTAATGGATATTGCTATTGAAAATGGCAAATTAGACACAATGTATAATGATATGTTGGGTTTAGATGCTGTTTGCAATGACAGTAAAGATTTTGTTTCGATGATGAAAAGCCCAATTGTCACCGCTTCTACAAAACAAAATGTTGTAAAAGCAATTATGGAAGGCAAAGTAGATGA
>JBILBN010000122.1:0-4361 GCA_044353665.1 Chitinophagaceae bacterium
TTTAACAGATGAATAAGCAATCAATTATAGAACGAACAGTAGAAGTAATCAACCGACTTCCTGAAAATAAAGCGGAAGAAATATCTGACTTTGCCGACTTTGTAATTAGACGCTATGAAGACAATAGACTTAACGAAGAACTTCAGCATGTGATTTCAAACAGTGAAACATTTGAATTTTTGCACCATGATGAGGATTTGTACAGTGAAGTAGATATAAAAGAAAAGTACAATGGCTAAGGGAGATATTGTTCTTATTACTTTTCCATTTACAGATTTGAGTGGAAATAAACTTAGACCAGCAGTAGTATTAGGTGAGACAACTCAAGATGTTACCGTATGTTTTATAACCACTCAAATTGAATGGCAAGAGCCAACGGATATTGTATTAGCCCCAAATAATGATAATGGTCTTCGTAAACTCTCATTGATCAGAGTTGGCAAGATTGCAACCCTAGAGAAGTCTTTAATTAAAGGGCTTATGGGTAGGTTAGCACCCAATGATATACATGAGATTAATTCGAAACTTAAATTGGTTTTTCAACTAGATTAAATAGTAGTAAATCTTTACCGCATCTATCTCATATTTGTCGGAGCAGTAATCATGAGGGGACGTCACTGCGAGGTACGAAGCAGCCTAAGTAAACCCTATAAGCTAAGCCTAGATTGCTTCTGTTGTCCAAAGCGACAACCTCGCAATGACGCTACGGAATTGAGATTGTTGTTTCTGAGTTGGTTTCATTATTTCGGAGCAGGAAGAAAGAGGGGACGTCACTGCGAAGCATGAAGCAGTCTAAGTAAACCTAAAAGTAAAACCTAGATTGCTTTTCCTCCTCACAGTGTCTCTGCCTAAGGACTTTGTGATTTTATTTACACAACACCTTTTTTGCACGATACTGTTTTTTTTATTTAGATTTCAGCTGTGATTCGTTTCTTCTTAAACCTAGCATACGTAAATCCTTCAAGGTTTTTAAAACCTTGAAGGATTCCATGAAGTCCTAAAATTGAACGATCGATCGCTTGGTTCGTTTCAGAGGTAGTACTGGAATAGGCGCAAAGAAGTATTGTCTAGATTTGTTTACAAATCCAATTATTTAATCATTAATTTCGCAACATAAAATAAAAGAACATGAACGAAGCAATAAGAAATCTAGAACCTAATGAAGTTTGGAATCATTTTACCGACTTAAATGCCGTGCCTCGACCAAGTAAAAAAGAAGAACGCGTAATTGCGTTTATGAAAGCATTTGGTGAAAGCCTTCATTTGCCAACGTATGTTGATGAAGTAGGAAATGTAATCATCAAAAAACCAGCCACACCAGGCATGGAAAACCGAATGACCGTTTGCTTACAAGGACATATTGATATGGTGCATCAAAAAAATGCAACCACTGTTTTTGATTTTGATACTCAAGGCATCGAAATGATCATTGATGGCGATTGGGTTCGTGCTAACGGTACTACTTTAGGGGCTGATAATGGAATGGGTGTTGCGGCATCGATGGCTATTTTATCGAGTACAACGATTGCACATCCTGCAATAGAAGCTTTATTTACGATTGATGAAGAAACTGGGATGACAGGTGCCATTGGTTTGAAAGGCGGATTATTGGATGCTGAAATTATGTTGAACTTAGATACTGAAGATGATGAAGAATTAACGATTGGTTGTGCTGGTGGGGTAGATGTAACAGGAACAGGAACCTATGAAACGCAAGCGGTAGATGCAAATGCAGTTACATACAAAATTTCAGTAAAAGGCTTGACAGGTGGACATTCTGGAATGGATATACATAAAGGTAGAGGCAATGCCAATAAATTAATGAATCGTATTTTAGTGAATGCATCTACTGATTTTGATGCTCAAATACATTCGATTGATGGAGGAAGTTTGCGCAATGCCATCCCTCGTGAAAGCAATGCCATGGTTGTGGTTTCGAAAGAAAAAGAAAATGAATTCAAAGCTTATTTAGCAGAAATGAACGCAATTTATAAAGCTGAATACTATTTTACAGATCCAAATTTAGTGGTGCTTTGCGATGCTACCGATTTACCTACAACGGTTTTAAATAAAGACTTTCAATATAAATTATTACGAGTAATTTATTCATTGCATGCAGGAATTTACCGAATGGATAGCAACATTGCAGGCTTGGTACAAACGAGTAATAATGTAAGTAGAGTTTTGGTGCAAGATGGAAAATACAGCATTCAAAACCTAACGCGTAGCAGCAACAATACCGAAAAAATGGATTTGGCGGATGCCTTAAAATCTTCTTTAGAATTATTGGGTGCTGCGGTAATGTATGGTAGCACCTATCCTGGTTGGAATCCGAATCCGGAAGCAAAAATTGTGAAGCTCATGGTTGATTTATATTCAAAAATAAATAATGGAGAAAAACCTGCTGTGAATGCTTGTCATGCAGGTTTAGAATGTGGTATTTTGGGCACGAATTATCCTATGATGGAAATGATCAGTTTTGGCCCAACCATTACCGGTGCGCACAGTCCGGACGAACAAGTAAATATTAAATCGGTACAAAAATTTTGGCATTATTTGATTGAAACATTGAAAGAAATACCTTTAAAATAATTACGAATTATTAATTACGAATTACGTAATTTTATTTAATTTACAAACAAAAAACTCGAACTCATTGGTTCGATTTTTTTTTATAAAGTTGTATTTAGTCATTCAAAAAGTTGATCACACATCATGCATTTTGTCATTGAATAAAATGTTTACATAAAATAGTATGTCAAAATTGTCACTTTCTTATTATTAGCATACTTTTGGCTATCTAATAATAAAAATAATTTAAGAATGAATCCAAACGAATTTAATAAATATGCCATTAAGCATCATGGAATAAGCAGTGCGACGTTACACAATTTTTCGTCACACATGAACAAACAAATTACCAATTTAACTCCTTATATCATCGAAGAACGCCCGATGAATGTGGCTAGTATGGACGTGTTTTCTCGTTTGATGATGGATAGAATCATATTTTTAGGAGAAGGAATTAATGATTATGTAGCGAATATTGTGACTGCTCAATTGTTGTTTTTAGAAAGTACCGACAGAACAAGAGATATTCAAATGTATTTAAACAGCCCAGGAGGTAGCGTTTATGCAGGTTTAGGTATTTATGATACCATGCAAATTATTCAACCAGATGTGGCAACCATTTGTACAGGTATTGCCGCGAGTATGGGTGCCGTGTTAATGTGTGCTGGTGTAAAAGGAAAACGAACGGCTTTAAAACATTCTCGAATAATGATACATCAACCACTTGGAGGTGCCGAAGGGCAAGCCAGTGATATTGAAATTACTGCACGTGAAATTGGTAAATTAAAGAAAGAATTATACGACATCATTGCTTATCATAGTGGTCAAACTTTTGAAAAAGTTTCGGCTGACAGTGACAGAGATTATTGGATGACAGCCGAAGAAGCAAAAGCTTATGGCATGGTGGATGAGGTGTTAACTCGAAATCCAAAAAAAGAATTATAAATTAATTTAAAAATGCCAACTTCAACGTTGGCATTTTTTATATTTACAAAATGAATAAAATAGTCGTATTTATAGTATTAAGTTTTATTGGATTTTCTGGATATTGTCAATCAAAAAAGAAGGGTACAAAAAAACATGTGGTTACTAAAAAAGGAGCCACTAAACCATCAATATTAATTGTTCAAAAAACAGCACCAAATACAAATTTCGATACCATTTTTAAAGTTAAAACTCCAGAAAAAGTATATTATTTACCAGATGTATTGGCAGAATATCCTGGAGGAGAAGATAACTTATTAAATTATTTAGCCTCAAATATAAATTATCCAAGAATAGCTCTCGATAGCAATATTCAAGGAAGAGTTGTTATAGAATTTCAAGTTTGTACAGATGGACAATTATGCAATTTAAAAGTTGTAAAAAGTTTAAGCAAAGAAACGGATGAAGAAGCCATTCGAGTAATTAAAAAAATGAAAACATGGAAGCCTGCTAAGCTCAAAGGACAACCTGTTGCTTCCTATTATAGTTTACCTATTTCATTTGTATTAGAAAATTAATTAAAAATCCCGAATCAATTGATTCGGGATTTTTAATAATTTATAATGTTTTAGTTTGTCCAAATTTTATCTGTTGAAACACCATGGCAACTATTGCATTGCCCAGTTATAATGGCCGATGACATTTTATTTGTTGAATTAGTGCCTTGCACTACTGGATATAATCCTGCACCAAAATCAATTGTTTCTGTGGTATAAAAATTTCCTTTTGCATCACCATTAATGGTGTATTTTAATGTTCCTGTAGCATTAGGTCCAGTATATAATTTTACGATTGCATTGGAAAAA
>JBILBN010000060.1:0-14244 GCA_044353665.1 Chitinophagaceae bacterium
CATGAGTTTGAAGCAGATGAATTTTCTACACAAGAATTTTCTACGGATGATTATGTAGAAAATTTATTGAAAACTATACAATACACTCATACGCCAACATTATTAGCTAATCATTTTTTTCATCACCCATTAAAAAAACGAATTACTCTGTTGTACACAAAATCAATGAATACAATTTTGCAAAAGGCCACTGTTATGGTAACAGCAGTTATTATCTGCTCAATTTTGTTGATTATTCAAAGTTATGGGTAGACGAAAAATAGAAAAGGAATTTATAAAATAGTTCAAAAACATAAATGATTTAATAGAAGTATGCCAAATAGCTAAAGAATATCCTTTGCTTATTGAGCTAAACACTCCTTTTACTATTTATTTAGTATCAAAATAAACTCATTTAAAAATCTAATTTTAGATTCAGAGCCTGAATGCACAATGGTAATGGAAAAAAGGGTAGGACTTTTTTACTTACATTTGCTCAAAATTAATATTGATGTCAATACATGCTTTAGGAATCAAAAAACTTTCTTTATCAGATATAGAAACTTTCTTAAAAAATCCAATTGAATTGGATGAAACATCTATCGCCAACATTGAGAAATGTCGTGCTTATTTAGACAGTAAAATGTTGGACGAAACTAAAACTTTTTATGGCATTAATACGGGTTTTGGAAGTTTATGTGATGTAAAAATATCAAATGATGATATTGAACAGTTGCAAGAAAATTTGGTGTTGAGTCATGCATGTGGCATGGGAAATGAAGTGCCTCAAGACATCGTGAAATTGATGCTTTTACTAAAAGTGAAAAACTTTGTGTATGGCAATAGTGGTGTGAGCTTGCAAGTTACCGAACGCTTAATTTCTTTTTACAATCAAAATATTCTACCAGTCGTTTATCAATTAGGTTCATTAGGTGCAAGTGGTGATTTAGCACCTTTGGCACATTTGAGTTTGCCTTTATTAAACAAAGGTGAAGTGTATATAAATGGTGTAAAACGTGATGCTAATGAATTAAGTTTTGATGCATTAAAATTACAAAGTAAAGAAGGTTTAGCCTTGTTGAATGGCACACAATTTATGAGTTCGTATGCAGTTTGGAGCTTGTTGAAAATTAAAAAATTAATTGAATGGGCTGATGTTATTGCAGCGATTTCATTTGAAGGATTTGATGCAACTTTAGAACCATTTACTCCCAATATTCATTCAGTAAGAAATCACGAAGGGCAAATCAATGTAGCAAAAAATATGCTTCGAATTTTGCAAGGAAGCGAAATGGCAATTGGCACAAAAATACAAGTACAAGATCCATATAGTTTTCGTTGTATTCCTCAAGTGCATGGCGCTACAAGAGATGCAGTAGCTCATGTAGAAAAAATTGTGGAGCAAGAAATAAATGCTGTAACTGATAATCCATTGGTTTTTCCTGATGAAGATTTGATTTTAAGTGGAGGTAATTTTCATGGACAACCGTTGGCTATTAATTTAGATTATTTAGCCATTGCTGTAGCAGAGCTTGGAAATATTTCAGAACGTAGAACTTATTTATTAATTTCTGGGCAACGAAACTTACCACCATTCTTGGTTAAAAGTGCAGGTTTAGATAGTGGTTTAATGATTGCACAATATACTGCAGCATCAATAGTAAGTAAAAATAAACAATTGTGTACACCTGCTTCAGTAGATAGCATTGTGAGTAGCAACGGACAAGAAGATCATGTAAGCATGGGTGCAAATGCGGCAACAAAATTATATGAAATTGTAAAAAATGTTGAAATGGTTTTAGGTATTGAATTATTAAATGCAACACAAGCATTTGAATTTCGTCGTCCTAAAAAATCATCAGCAATGATAGAAAAATTAGTGACAGAATATCGAAAAACTGTTCCATTTATAGAAAAAGACAGAATCATTCATGAAGACATGATGAAAAGTATTGAGTTCATGAATAAATACCAATTAGATTAACATGAGCCTAATAAAACTTACTGACTTGCCGTATAAGCAAAAAGCAATTATTAAAAGTTTTGGTGATACAGAATTGTATGTCAAGTTGTTAGAAATGGGAATTATTCCAGATGAAGAAATTTCGGTTGAATTGACAGCCCCTTTAGGAGATCCAATAGCAGTAAATGTTGCAGGCTATCAATTGAGTTTACGAAAAGACGAAGCTTGTTCAATAATGGTGGAGTTAATTTGATGATTAGAAATTTTGATAATGTTAGATACAAATTTAGACTTTCAACTACCAACTACTAACTTGCAACTCTATTTCATTAGTGGACTTGGTGCAGATAGACATGCATTTGATCGAATAAAATTACCTGAACATTTTTTTATTAATTACATTGATTGGCTTGAACCTGAAAAAAATGAAGCTATTGAACATTATGCAAAACGAATGGCAGCAAACATTGATACTTCGAAACCATTTGCATTAGTAGGACTTTCATTTGGTGGTATTATAAGTGTAGAAATTTCAAAATTATTTCCTGCCCAAAAAGTTATTTTAATATCAAGCATTGCAACACATACTCAGCTACCATGGTATTTACGATTGGTAGGTAATTTACAATTGCATAAATTAGGATTTGTTTATCTTTTAAAAAATGTTGATTTTATGATGAACTATGTATTTGGCGTTCATACTCCAAAAATGAAAGCCTATTTAAAAGAGATGATTGAAAAAACAACTTCTAATTATTTAGTATGGTCATTAGATACTATTTTAAAATGGAGAAACTTAACAAAGCCTGCAAATGCTGTTCAAATAAATGGTAAAATGGATAAGTTATTTCAAATAAAATATTGTCAACCCGATTATGTAATCAACAGAGGAAGTCATTTTATGATCCTTACGCATGCACATGAAATAAGCCAAATTATTGAAAAAGAGTTGAGCTAATTATAAAATTTCCATAAGTTTCCTTTGGATGGTAAGGAGGCTTTACCACTCAAACCCATCATCAATAGTATTTTTCAAATGATTGATCATTTTTAACGTAGCAGGACAATACTCAATATTTTGTTCATGAATATGATTGAAATCGTTGAAAGGCTTTCGTTTAAAATGTGGGAATGTCGCACAATCATGTGGACGCACTTCGTAAATCGAACAATAATTTGTTTTTTTATCTAAAAATTGACAAGGTTGTTTTTGGTTAACAATATCACCATTGTCTTCATCTGTTTTCAACCATTTGTCATACATATCAGTTTCTGTCATTCCTAAAAATGCTGAAATCCTTTTCAAATCTTTTTTAGTGAAAGTTGGTGTCATTACTTTACAACAATTTGCACATGCTAAACAGTCCACTTCTTTCCAAGCTTTTTCGCTTGCATCTTCTACTAATTTTTGAATGCCAATTATTTTTTGATCATCAAATTTTTTCAAAAAAACAGACAAAGAATCTTTTTGTTTAGGATAGTTTTTCGTTAAATATTGCAAAGGAGTTTGTGCCAATGTATTAAATTTTAGAACTACAAATATAACAAATAATAAAGAAAATAGTTTTAGCTTTGTAATTCAAAGTATTGATATGAATACACATCAAGAAAATCCATTAGAGCAGTTGCAGCACATTAAATCGATGATGGAAAAAAGCAGTCGATTTGTAAGTTTAAGTGGTTGGAGTGGCATAACTGCTGGTTTGTGTGCTTTGGTTGGAGCCTATATAGCATATGGAAAAATGTATACTAATTTATCAACAAGTATTTACGACAATTCTATGCCAAACAAAGAAGCTTTAATAATTGAATTAATGTTTATTGCAATAGGCGTTTTTTTTGTTGCATTTGTATTCTCAATTATTTTTACTTATTTGCAAAGCAAAAAGCAAGAAAAACCTATTTGGAACACCACTGTACGTCGTTTATTATTTAATACACTTCTTCCTATTTTAGTTGGAGGCATTTTTATTTTAAAATTAGTTGAATATAATTATATAGAATTTATTTCATCTGCTTGTTTACTTTTTTATGGATTGGGATTAGTGAATGGATGCAAATACACTTTAGGCGAAGTTCGATATTTAGGCTATAGTCAAATTGTTTTAGGTATAATTTCATTATTTTTCTTACATCAAGGATTGTTGTTTTGGTCATTAGGGTTTGGAGTTCTGCATATTATTTATGGTATTGCTATGTGGAAAAAGTATGGTTATTAAAATATTAAATCAAAACAAGTCTGACATCTAATATCTGACATCACACAAAATGAACCCAATAGAAAAATTAAATAAAATTTTTGATCATCGTATTCGGCTGGGTATTATGAGTGCTTTGATGGTAAATGAAGATGTAAATTTTAATTTTTTGAAACAACTCTTAGATGTTACAGATGGCAATTTAGCATCGCACATTAAGCCCTTAGAAGAAAATAAATATGTTAAAGTGAATAAAAGTTTTATAGGCAAAAAAACGAATACAATATACACGATTACTAAGTTAGGAGAAAAAGCATTTAGAGAGCATTTAACCGCTTTAGAAGAAATGATAAAAGGACTTTAGGACATAAAATTCTTTCCTATTCTATCAATAGTAATTTCAATTTTTTCATATTTAAAATATGGAAATTGGTTTAAAAATTTCGAGTTGTCATAGTTTGAAATTTGTTGAGCACTGTGTGCAGTTTCTTTTGAAATGGTTGCAACTTTGCCTGTCATTATACTTTTTAAATACGCCAAACGCCAAACCAATTCTGTCATCCATTTAGCAGCAAATTTATAGGGAGGTTTTTTATTCATTGACTGAGCCATCATTGTAAATATCTCTTTGAATGAAAAATTACCACTACTTAAAATAAATCGTTGATTATTTATTTCACTTTTCATCAATAAAATCATTGCTTTCACAACATCTTTTACATCAATCCAAGCCGTTGCACCATTCGTAAAATAGGGAAATTCATCATGCACAATTTTAAATAAATTACTACTGCTTCTATTCCAATTTCCTTCTCCTAAAATAACGGCAGGATTTAAAATGGCTGCATTTAATCCTTCACCAATTCCTCTAAAAACTTCCATTTCACCAAAAAATTTACTTTCAGAATAAGCAGAAGTATTTCCATTTTTTATCCATTCAGTTTTTTCTGTTATCACACTCCCATCTTCTTCTTTTCCAATAGAAGCAATCGAGCTTACATGAATTAATTTTTGAATGTTTTTTTCAATTGAAAAATTAACCACATTGGCTGTCCCTTCAATATTTACTTCTTTCATTTTTTCATGCAAACGCTTGTCATAGCTTACTATAGCAGCACAATGATACACATGTGTAATAGATGCAAACGCTTTTTCTAATGAAATTATATCTAACAAATCACATTGAAACCATTCAATATTTTTTTCAATAGTACAATCAAGAAATTTTGGTATTGATGAATGATATAGCGCTCTAATAGGAATATCCTCTTCACTTAATTGCAAAATTAAATGAAGACCCACCAACCCTGAAGCACCGGTAACCAATATCATTTTGTAAAAATAGAGTGCTTTTCTGTAAATAAAAAAAAACACCAACAAGAGTTGGTGTTTAATATTTTTAGGGAAATAAATTAGCCCATTTTAGCATGACCAGCTTTTACAGCTGCTTCAGCATTTGCTTTTGAAAGCATTGTTGTCATTTTGTTGCCATTACCGTCATTTCCTTGAGCCATATAACCGCCTCTAGAAGTTTGACTAATAATTGCATCTTTCATTAAAACATTTTTCTCTTTAGTTTTCATGCAATACGCATGGATTTCATTTGCCATATTTATAATATTTTTAATAGTTCGAGTAAATATAATACTAAAATTGATATTTTTTATATAACTCCTTGAAATTGTGCTAAAAAACGAATATCATTTTCCGATAATATCCGAATATCTTTAATACCATATTGCATCATTGTTGTTCTTTCAACACCCATTCCAAATGCAAAACCATTATATTTTTCAGGATCAATACCACAATTAGAAAGTACATTTGGATGCACCATTCCACATCCCAAAATTTCAACCCAACCAGTGTGTTTGCACACATTACACCCTTTGCTGTCACATATAAAACAACTTACATCCATTTCGGCACTAGGCTCTGTAAATGGGAAATATGACGGGCGAAATCGAACTTTTACATCACCGCCAAACATTTCTTTTACGAAATGATAGAGCGTTTGTTTTAAATCAGCAAAAGAAACATGCTCATCAATATAAAGTCCTTCAATTTGATGAAAAAAACAATGAGCACGAGCAGAAATTGTTTCATTACGATATACACGACCAGGAAAAATTTGTCGAATTGGTAATTTACCTTCTTTCATAGCACGAACTTGAACACTGCTCGTATGCGTTCTCAACAACCAATCTGGATCTTTCGAAATATAAAATGTGTCCTGCATATCACGTGCAGGATGATTTTCAGGTAAATTTAGCGCATTAAAATTATGCCAATCATCTTCAATTTCAGGACCTTCAGCAACACTAAATCCTATTTTTTCAAAAATAGAAATCATTTTATTCATAGTCATTTGAATAGGATGACGAGCACCTAATTCAGAAGGATATGCTGGGAGAGAAAAATCAATAATAGATGTTTGATCTTTACTTTCTGTATTTGAATCTATAAATTCAGTGTATTTTGTTTCTGCAAAAACTTTGAATTCATTCATTTTTAGTCCAAAATCTTTCCTCAATTCAGCAGAAACATTTTTCATTTCACCCATCAATTCTTTCACTAAACCTTTAGTTCCTAAAAAACGAATTCGGTATTTTTCTAAATCTTCTTGATTTTGAATAGCAGCTTCACGAATTTCATTTTTTAGTTCTTCAATTTTATCCAATATATGTTGCATTCAGCAAATATAATTCAGTACAATGATAAAAGGTAAGATTAGGAATGTGTACCTCTATAATTTATATCTGAAATGTAAGCTTCTTTCTTTTTTTTCTTTTTTTGTGGATAATGATTAGGTTTAGCTATATTAATAAAAAAGGATAGCGAAGCACCTAGGCTTAAAAAAGTTATTTGTAAAAAATTATTTTTTTCCATATTCAGGAATATTATGCCAATTATGCATAACGAGAACAATAGCGAAGTTGTGATTTTTGTATTCATTTTGTCAAGTTTCAGTAGTAAGTTAAATATGTACAAAATTACACAAAAAGATAATACAAAAACCATGCTAGAAAGTATTAATTATAAATATATCTTTGCTATATGCGAAAAATAGCGGCCCTTTTCTTAAGATATTTCCTTCAGGGGTTAATTATTATCTCTCCAATTGCAATTACTGCTTGGGCTGCATATTCTATATTTGATTTCATTGATACTAAAATACCATTCATGCCAAGAGGGGTAGGTTTCGTAATTATTATTTCATCTTTGATAGTGATTGGTTGGTTGGGAAGTACTTTTCTTATCTGGAAATTATTGATCAATTTTTTTGACAGCATTTTAGAACGTACCCCTTTTTTAAAATTTATTTATACGTCTGTAAAAGATGTGGTTGAAAGTTTTATGGGCGATAAAAAGAAATTTACTAAACCAGTTTTAGTGAAAGTTCGAACGAATCCTGAAATTTTCCAAATTGGTTTTATTACTCAAAAGGATTTGTCGAAATTAAATCTAGCAGGAAAAGTTGCCGTTTATTTACCACATTCTTATGCGGTAAGTGGATTTTTATTTATAGTAGATATTGAAAACATTCAACCATTAGATATTAATCCTTCCGATGCTATGAAAATGGCTGTAAGTGGCGGTGTTGCTGGTTTAGATATGGGCGTTGAAATCTCTAAAGATAAAAATATTAAAAACTAGACATGTAGCCTTGTAGTATGATGGTTGCGCTAATTTCGTCAACCAAAGCTTTATTCTGTCTGTCTTTTTTCTTCATTCCACTGTCTATCATAGTTTGAAATGCCATTTTAGAGGTGAAACGTTCATCTACTATTTTAATAGGAATTGTAGGAATTTCTCTTTTAAATGCTTCAATAAATTTTTCAACAAATGGAGTTGCATCTGTTGCTTCGTTGTGCAATGTTTTTGGCATACCAATTAAAACGAATGCTACATTTTCTTCCGGAATATATTTTTTTAAAAATTGCATCAATTTACCTGTTTCAATGGTGGTTAATCCACTGGCAATAATTTGTAAAGGATCTGAAACAGCGATGCCTGTTCGTTTTATTCCGTAATCAATCGCTAATAGTCGTGACATAATTTAATTTTTATTGCATAAACAAGGCAATAATCACAAAGATAGCAAATACAACGCTGGCAATGCCATTGGTGGTTGCAAATGCCATATTTACTTTACTAATGTCATTTGGTTTTACTAAAGTATGTTGATATATTAATAAACCTATGAATAGTAAAGCGCCAATCCAATACACAAAATTAAAACTTCCAATATATCCAATCGCTAAAACAATAATTGCTGTAATTAAATGCAATAAAATAGATACTAACAATGCATTTCTTCGACCTAATAATGTAGGTATAGAATTTAATTGATGCTCTCTGTCAAAATCCTCATCTTGTAAAGCATATAATATATCAAAGCCACTAACCCAGGTTAACACAACAACTGAAAATAATATTGGCAATATGTCAAAAAAGCCTGTAACGGCTAAATAAGCACCAATTGGAGCAAGAGATAATCCAATACCTAAAACCACATGACACAATGCAGTAAAGCGTTTGGTGTAACTATAAAATAAAATTGTAAACAATGCTACTGGTGATAAATAGAAACAAATTTTATTAATAAAAAATACAGTTGCAATAAATAAAACACAATTAATAATTACAAATAATAATGCATTTTCTTTTTTAATGATGCCTGCTGGTATTTCTCTAACTGCTGTTCTTGGATTAAGCTTGTCAAATTTTTCATCGATGTACCGATTAAAAGCCATGGCTGCACTTCTGGCAAAAATCATACATAATATAATTGCAATAAATATCTTCCAATTAAAATCTTTATTTTCATAAACCACCGCCAAAAAAAAGCCTATCAATGCAAAAGGCATGGCAAAAATAGTATGGCTAAATTTTACTAATGATAAATAATTTGAAAAAGATTTGAATAATTTCACTTTACAAAGATTGAACGCTTTTGGGAAATAGTCAAATTAAAAATTAAAGTTTATGAATTGACCTATTAATTCATTGCCACATCAACAAATCAATATTATATTTGCATTCCTCATGGCAGAAAATTATGTAGTATCGGCAATTAAGTATCGTCCACAGCACTTTAATACAGTAGTTGGGCAGTCGCACATTACGACTACATTAAAAAATGCCATTAAAACTGACCAATTAGCGCATTCATTTTTGTTTTGTGGACCAAGAGGTGTAGGTAAAACAACCTGTGCTCGCATTTTAGCAAAAACCATTAACTGTACCAACAGAACAGAAGATGCTGAAGCTTGTGATATTTGCCCATCTTGCATTTCATTTAAAGAAAATACCTCTTTTAATGTACACGAATTAGATGCTGCATCTAACAATTCAGTTGATGACATTCGTGATTTAATTGAACAAGTTCGTTTTGCACCACAAGGTGGAAGTAAATATAAAGTGTATATTATTGATGAGGTACATATGCTATCTCCTCAAGCATTCAATGCGTTTTTAAAAACACTAGAGGAGCCACCATCATACGCAATATTTATTTTAGCCACTACCGAAAAACATAAAATTTTACCAACGATTTTATCTCGTTGTCAAATATTTGATTTTAATCGAATAACTACAAATGATACCGTGAATCATTTGCAAGAAATATGTGTAAAAGAAAACATCGAATCTGAAAAAGATGCGTTGCATTTAATTGCACAAAAAAGTGAAGGTTGCATGCGTGATGCATTGTCTATTATGGACAAAATTGCAAGTTTTAGTAATGATAAAATTACCTACACATCAACAATCGAAAATTTAAATATTTTAGATTACGATTATTATTTTAAAATGATTGAATCGCTCATGCTGCAAGACATGGTGGGTGTGATGTTGTTGTTTGATGAAATTAATAATAAAGGTTTTGAAGGCGATATGTTTTTAAATGGTTTGACAGAACATTTCAGAAATTTATTGATGTGTAAAGATGCTCGTGTGGCTAAATTGATGGATTTGCCGGATAATATTAAAGCAAAATATTATACGCAAGCAAACCAAGTAAGCAATGCCTACATCATCAATGGAATTTCAATAACAAACCAGTCTGAAATTGGTTTTAAACAATCTCGTAACAAGCGTTTACATGTTGAGTTGGCTTTAATAAAATTAAATTATTTAAGCAATGCCATTCAAGTTTTGAGCGATGAAGATGGTTCGCTTTTAAAAAAAAAATCTTAACCGAGATTGAAACCATCATTCAAAGAGGTAAAAATATGTTGCCTGCTGAATTGAAAAATGATATTCCTAATTTAGAAGTGGAAAAAGCAACAATACCCACTCAAACAATTCTAGAAGAACCTAAAACTTTATTAAGTATACCATTGCAAGCTCCGGTGGAAATTCCTAAACCAAAAGAAACACACAACGTGTCATTAAGTGGTTTAAGTAGTTTAAAAAATACGATTAAAGAGCAATTAGCCAATCAAGTTAGTAAAGAAAAAATACAACCAACACAAGAAAATATTAAACCTTTGTGGCTCGAGTTGGTAGATATTATGTTTGCTAAAAAAGTAATTTCAAAAAACATGTTGTTCGAAAGTGAATTTGTTTTCACTGAAAATCATATTGAAGTGCTTGCCAATCTTTCGGTTTATGATTATTTAACAGCAGAAAGATTGACATTATTAGATTGGTTTAAACGTAAATATCACAATGAGGCTATAAATGTGATTATAAATGAAAAAGTAATTTCCGAAAAAGATTCAGACAATACTATTTTAAGTACCCGTGAAATTTTTGAATTAATGGCTGATCGAAATCCTGCTTTGCGATTGCTGAAAGATAAGCTGCTGTTGGATTTTGAGATGTAGAAATTTATAACCGTACGAAGTTTAGAATGACTTGCACTATCTCTCTTGATATAATCTTTCGGAATGAGGATATTTCCGAATGATAATTTTTTAATGTTTAATTTTATTTTTTCTTTTGAAATATATACAATTTATTTCTTTGGCAAAGCAGGCAATTTCCCAATCAATGAAATTTCTTTTTTAAACAATAAATAATTCACGGCCATTCTTAACTGACCAAAACTAAATTCATCATTCAATTTTTCTTTGATGACCTTGGTTGTGGCATCTGTCGAAGTTTCGTAAGCTTCCTTTATTTTTTGAATTTGAGTAGGATTCAAAAACGATTCAATTCCTAATTCTCCTGTAATAATATATTCGCTCAAATGTCCTTCAATAGTGCTTTTTGCCAATTTTCTTATTTCAACAATTTCATCAATTGTTTTTCCACCTTGATAATAAATTAACGTATCTTTTGAACTGTCTCCTTTTTTTACTTTTGGGGGAACGATAATTTTAATGGCTTCTTCTTTGGCATACGGTTTTAATTTTTTTGCGATTATTTCGCCATTAAAACTTGCTTTTTGTAATTCATTTATTTTGTGCCACCATATCATGTCTATTTCTTGCACTTTGGCAAAATAAGTTCTCATTCGAGATCTGTTTTGTAAGGACTCCATAAATTTTGATAAAGGCATTATTAAATCATCATAAATTATTCGAGCAAAATATTCAACGGCTTTTTCCATTCGTTGTAATAATTTTGTTGCATCATCCGAAATCACCATTTCATTCATCAAGGCTTGCAATTCCGATTGAAATTTTTGGCTAATTTCTTTTTGCTCTTTTGTTTTATTGATGATGGTTTTGCAAAATGCAGAGGCTTCGCTTTTGTCTGTAATTGCGGTTACAGCCATGGTTTCGTCGTGCAGTTCTTGTGCTGCATCTATCATTTTTGTCCATTGAAACAATCGTTGCAAACGCTCCACCTGAAACAATTTTCTGTCTTCATATAATTTTCGTTCCAATTCAACTTCTTGCAATTCGTTTCGCCCAAAATCACTGATTCGATGATCGCTATGAATAGACATTGAAGTAATAGGTGAATGTAAAACCAGTCCTTCTAAAGTGGTGCATCTACTCAATGCCACATAAACCTGTCCTGGTGCGAAGGAATAACCTGCGTCTATGATGGCTTTTTCAAAGGTTAAGCCTTGGCTTTTATGAATGGTAATAGCCCAAGCTAATCGCAAAGGATATTGAATAAACTGCCCTAACACTTTTTCTTCAATTTCATTTTTTTCAGTGTTCAATTGGTAATTTACATTATCCCATGTTTCTTTTTCAAGCACTAATAATTCACCTGTTTCAGGAAACTTAACCGTTATCTCCTCATCTTTTATTTTATGAATGACAACAATTTTTCCATTATAATATTTCTTTTCTGGGCTACTGTCGTTTTTAATAAACATGACTTGTGCGCCTTCTTTTAAACGCAAAACCATTTCGGTTGGCAATTGTTTTTCACCAAAATCATTTTTTATTTCGCCTTTAAATTCGTGCATACGAGCGTTTAATACATTGAGCTCATGTTCATTTATTTTATCTGCTTTAAAGTTGTGCGATGTGAGGGTAATGTATTGATTGGCTTCACCTTTAAAATTCGGTTTGTATCGTTCATTTAATAATTCATAATCATCAAATTCCAAGCGATTATGGCGTACTTTATTCAATAAATCAATAAATGTTTCTTCTGTTTGTCGATATATTTTTTTCAACTCTACAAACAAGGGTTTTGTTTGTTCGAAAACCTTTGCATGAAAAAAAAACGGACTTTCATAATGTTGGTCAAATAGGTCCTTGTCGTTATCCGTCACCACAGGAGGTAACTGGTAAAGATCTCCAATAAAAAGCATTTGCACCCCACCAAATGGACGTTGGTTGCGTCTGAAAGAACGCAAAATAGTGTCAATGGCATCCAACATATCGGCTCGAAGCATGCTCACCTCATCAATAATTAATAGCTGTAATTCCTCCAACAATTTTCGTTTCTGACTATTAAAACGAATGTTTTTTAGCAAGGTATTTTTATCAACTACATTGGCATTCATGCCAAAACCAGTTTGTGCATGTGGTATATAAGGGTTAAATGGCAATTGAAAAAAGGAGTGCATCGTTACGCCGCCCGCATTAATGGCAGCAACGCCTGTAGGAGCAACCACCACCAAGTTTTTTTCACAATTCATTTTTGCATAGCGTAAAAAAGTAGTTTTTCCTGTTCCAGCCTTACCGGTCAGGTATATATGCGAATTGGTATCATTCACAAAACCATAAGCCAACTTAAATATTTTATTTTGATCGTCTGTAGTCATTTTTTAAAGGTGTTCAAATGTAGGAAAAAGATGTCAGATGTTGGATGAAGTATTGTTTCAGAATATTTTTCTTGGTTGAGTTATTATTCTTTTTACCACTTTTTTGGCGCTTATACCACTATCAAAAAATGAAACAGTTCAACTAGTTAACATTGTTCGGGTATAACTTACCAATATGTATAAGCCATGAGCTTTCAAGAACATAAAAACTTGCAGGGCAGAGTATGCAAAGTAATATTATAAAAGGCAAAGTATTTTGAGAACATAGGAATTATGAATGAAATATCCTGAATAGAGGTGGTGTAGTATTCGACAAAAAATATTTAGTGAAAACCTACTAATTTGGTTGGTTTTTTAGACAGTTTGTGTTGGAAGTAGAGTATTTATTTCACTTCAAAGCAATACCAACCTTTCTTTTGTTGAACTAACGAAATTGCTTCTGCTCTCATACTTTCTGTCATCCAACCTAAATATTGATTATATCGTTTTTCGTTTGTAATATTTATAATTGTATTTATTTGCCATTCTTTACCATCATTCGCTTTCACATTTACTTTTCCTGATGAAAAATCTAATATACATTTTCCTTTTTTGTTTGGTATAAAAAGAATTTCAATACTTCTTGTAGCTCTATTCCAAGCAGGTGCCCATTCGTTAAAATTTCCTGTTGTGTTGTCAAACTCAAGATACTGCCTTGGAATAGCATCTCCATTTATCCACCCACCTTCACCACTACCTATTAAGCTATCTCCGGAGCTCGGTTGTATTACAAAAAAACTATTACCTAATAAACTGCCGAACACTATATCTCCATAATTTGTTTTTAGAGTATCCGGAAGTTTGCATTGTAGTCGAATTGTATCACCAATATGTATGACACTGTCAGTTTTGCCTGTAAGGGTAAAATTTAAATCCGTCTT
>JBILBN010000123.1:0-4296 GCA_044353665.1 Chitinophagaceae bacterium
TGAATTAAAAGAAAATGCCGATTTAGCTGAAGCAATGTTAAAATATGTTATTCAATATGCAATGGAAAAACATGCAGATGATATTGCATTTTTAGATGCTCGTTTGGCAGATGAAGAAAAACAAAAACCAACCAACGAACGGGCTGAATTTGGATTAATTGAGAAACTAAATTTTGTATTAAACAACGATTTTGAGCGCATAACCTATACCGAAGCTATAGATATATTATTGCAATCGCCGGCTTATAAGAAAAAGAAATTTCAATATGATGTGAAATGGGGTATCGATATGCAAAGCGAACATGAGCGTTACTTAGTAGAAAAACATTTTAAAAAACCAGTAATCGTAACCGATTATCCAAAAGATATTAAAGCGTTTTATATGCGTCAAAATGATGGTTGCGAAGCTGGAAAAGAAACAGTAGCGGCTATGGATATTTTAGCGCCAGGCATTGGGGAAATTATAGGGGGTAGTCAACGTGAAGAACGTTTAGAAAAGTTAGAACAACGCATGAATGAAATGCACATTCCTACTAAAGAAATGTTTTGGTATTTAGATACACGACGCTTTGGAACCTGCAAACATGCTGGTTTTGGATTAGGTTTCGAGCGATTAGTGCAATTTGTAACCGGAATGGGCAATATTAGGGATGTGATTCCTTTTCCAAGAACTCCTCAAAACTGTGAATTTTAATGGCTTTTAGAATAAAATAAAATTTATATTAAAATAAAATTTGTAGAATGTAAATTTTTCCTATTTTTGCACTCCAACAAGATTCTTCCTTAGCTCAGTTGGTTAGAGCATCTGACTGTTAATCAGAGGGTCTCTGGTTCAAGTCCAGAAGGGAGAGCAAAAGCCTCAACATCGTTGAGGTTTTTTTATTATTATGTTTGAAAAAATAAAAAACAATAAGAACTTTCTCGTTATTGGACTCACATTGAGCATGCTTACTTGGGGCTTAAGTTGGCCCAGCGCTAAAATGTTAATGCAATATGGCAAGCCATTAGAAATTGCCATTATCCGTTTTTTCTTTACGGTATTAAGTATGTTTTTTATTTTAAACTTTGCAAAAATAAAATTTACGATTACCAAACAAGGACTTCCTTATTTAATAGCTTCATCATTGTTGGTGGGTGGTTACAGCATTTGTTTTTTTAATGGTATTAAACATGGTATGCCAGGTGCAGGGGGCGTTTTAGTGACTACTATGACTCCTTTAATTTCATTTTTATTGAGTGTAATCATTTCTAAACGAAATTTGCGTCAAAAGGAAATAATAGGTTTGGCATTAGGTATTTTTGCAGGATTTTTTCTTTTAAAAATTTGGTCCAATTATTTGCATTTATTTGAAAGTGGCAATTCATTTTTCTTATTGTCAACAGTTTTATGGAGCTTTTTAAGTCGATTTACTGCCAAATCTAGCAATTATGGATCCCCCTTAGCATTTGCGTTTTGGATGAATATTGGTTGTATTGTATTCTTATTTTTCTTTATCAATCCTGCAGCAGTTTTTACAATCCTGCAAAAAGGAGATACTCATTTTTGGATAAATATGATTTTTAATTCGGTCATTAATACAGGAATGGCAACTACTTTTTTCTTTTATGCAACATCCAAAATGGGTGCCGAAAAAACAAGTAGTTTTATTTATATTGTACCTTTTGCAGCAGCACTTTCATCACTCTTTTTTGTACATGAAACTATTTATTGGAATACTATAGTTGGTGGTTTATTGGGTATTTCAGCCGTTTGGATGATCAATAAAAAATAAATAAAAAAAGAGGAAAATATATTTCCTCTAAATAGTATTATAGCGTTGTTTAAATTAATGAACAATTTTTTCTTCTAACTCAAGTGCTTCCATGCCATTCTTTGTTCGATAGCATCAGAAGCTTCCAACAATTTATTCCTACAGAAGAATTATATGACAGTTTTACATTATAGATTGTCAGCAAAAAAGACTATATTAGTCAATATTACAAATTAGGAATATTCTTTAATTTAATAAATGCCTTCAGAAGCATAAATAATTATTCTTATTTCTCGAATGATTTATTGATTGAAATATTTCCTTGCTGATCAATCAAAAGTGGGCTTTCTGGAAAGTCGTCAGCTGACAATTGTTTTATTAACTTAGCCGCTGCATCCGATTCGTCCTTCACTGGACCTCCTTCACCTAGTTGCAAGAAAGAATATATTTTGCCCTTGATAAATGAACCATTTTCATCAACATTAAAATTAAGGAGTGGTGCATAGCCACTAATTCCTTTAAGGTTAAATTTGGCATAGGTGCAAAAATTCCCTAAACTATAAGCTATAAGACGGGATTTATAGAGTTCAATGCCTCTAGGCACATGTGGTCCATGTCCAATTACAATATCTGCGCCTGCATCAATTACAGCATGTGCAGTCTGATGCACGTCGCCTCTATCTTGATCATAGAAAATCTCATGTCGTCTTGGCACCCTAGTTGCTTTTGACCCTTCTGCACCTGCGTGAAACGAAACCATTAATATATCGCATTTTGCTTTCACTTCTTTTACTAAAGCAATTACAGCAGGAATATCGTTTAGGTCAAGGCAACCATTATGTGGTGCAAAGGCAACCATTCCAATTTTAATGCCGTCTCTTTCAATGATAACATATGGATTGGTTTTATTTCCTGCAAATTTAAGCCCATTTTTTTCAAATACTTTGCTGGTACTTTCTAAGCCTATTTGGCCAAAATCATACGCATGATTGTTGGCAATACTGAGAAAATCAAATCCATAATTTTTTAAAATACCTGCATATGATTCAGGTTGTCTAAAGTTATATACATTAGCACCTGAACCTTTTGATTCACCCCCTTCATTAAGAAATACGCCTTCTGCATTACCAAAAGTAATAGAGGCATTGCGTAGTAAAGAATCGGCTGGCAATAGCAAAGAATTTGCATCAGGAGGCAGTGTTATATTGTTTGGGAAATTTGTCCCTAGCATAATGTCGCCTACAGCACTTATATTGATAACCGTATTTTTTTTCCGCTTATTATTTGTAGTGTCTGAATTTATTTCATTTACATGATTTGAATATGTAATTGATTCGCTCGACGATTTGCTATCCACAATTTCATTGCATGAAAAAAATAGACATGATATTACAGAGCTTAAAAGAAAATGGGTCATTTGAATTTATTTTTTAGGTCTAAAAATTGAGTATATGTTATCAAGATGATATTCACCATAGTGTCCAGGTAAATTTTTGTTTCCACCAGCATAGCTGAGGGTTATCGCAATTTTTTTTTCAAAATCTTTCCAGCAAATAAATATAGCGCTGTGTTCGCTATTGTTAAATTGATGATTGATATGATAAATCCAATCTCCAGATTGAACAATGCTTGAAGGTGCAAATGATCCTTTTTTGTGGGATCTAAAAATCGTTTCTTTAGCGTCTGCAAATCCTGATCGATGATAAACCTCATTTACGAAATCCCAACAGGAACCTTTGATTATGGACATGTCGATCAATGCCATTTGATAGCCAATTTTCAAGATTTTAAATCCACCATTATCCTCTTTCGCTGTATCCGCATTTATATAGGTTTTTTCGCATTGGCAATAATTGTCAACACTGCTTTTTTTAGGCGTTTTTACCTGCGCCTTTGCAAAATAACTCATCATACTAAATAAAGTAAGGAATACAATTTGCTTTATCATAGTCTTAAATTGAAGTATTCAAATTGGATGTGTAATAATGATTATTCATGTTAGCTTCTTGTAGAAAGCAGATTACATAGCTTAATACAGATTGTCAAAGATAATTTAATTGTTTATAAACAGCAACTTCTTGTTTTGTAAACAGGCTTCTCCTATTTTGTAAAATAAGTTAAATCACTAATGTCTGATTTAAGATATTCAACTATAATGAAATTAATTCTTTGCATTTTTTGCATGTAAAGACGACTCTATTCTAAAATATTTCTATGGAAACTACTTACGCTGAATTTACGGAGGCTCAGTGCTATAGGTTCTTTTTGGACAAATATGATTTTTAATTCGGTCATTAATACGGGAATGGCAACCACTTTTTTCTTTTATGCAACATCCAAAATGGGTGCCGAAAAAACAAGTAGTTTTATTTATATTGTACCTTTTGCAGCAGCACTTTCATCACTCTTTTTTGTACATGAAACTATTTATTGGAATACTATAGTTGGTGGTTTATTGGGTATTTCAGCCGTTTGGATGATCAATAAAAAATAAATAAAAAAAGAGGAAAATATATTTCCTCTAAATAGTATTATAGCGTTGTTT
>JBILBN010000061.1:0-14091 GCA_044353665.1 Chitinophagaceae bacterium
TTTATAATTCGTTTTGATGTTTTTGAACAATAACCATAATAAGGAATAATTTTATTAATTAAAAAATCTCTTGTCATATTTTAATAATTTATACTTTTAAAAGTCATTAAAAGTCGGTTTTCATAGTTGTTTGTTATAATAATTTATCAATTGATAAATATTATATTTTTGATATAAAATTTTAATATTTATAAATTCGTGAATATTTTTTGCATTAATAGCTTTTTTAAAAAAATCGTGAATTATAAATAAATCACTTTTTTCGTTGATACCTGTAAAGGAATTTGTATTCATTTTTATTAATTTTTTGGTATATGTTTATATAAGTCCAAGTAAGAAAATTTTTATCAAGGTAAGCAAGAGTAGTTTTGGTTGGTGTCTTGAAATTTACTTTGTGCCACTTTGTTAATTGTCGTTTGTATGGGTCATTGTGTAGCTGAAATAGACGATATTGGTAAGATGCCATAATTTATTAATTTAGTTTCAATTTTTTCAATAGATTCAAAATGAATTGATATGGTTTTAATATTATTGTGAAATATAGCGCAGGGATTGCATCTATCAAAATTGCGGATAATAAGATAATTGAGAACAGAATCATAAGTATAGGAAATAAGATTGTGAGAAATAGTACTATGATAAGTACTTTTAATTTTGATACCATTTGAATTGAATAATTTTTTAAGTTGTAAAATTTTTGGGTGTGTTTTCATTTTTAGGAATTTATTAAGTTAAGTATTTCATTTAGGCGGACGCAATATACTCCAGTTCTTTTAATTTCACTTTTTTGGATAAATTCGATTTGATTAGTGATTTTAACGGCGGTTTTATGATTATTAAAATTTATTTTTAGTTGAGGACAATTATTTGATTTTGTCCTATAATTTACACTATTGTTAAGTTGATTTGACATAATTATAGATTTTATTTGAATAGGATAGGGGTTTAAAACTCACAAATGGAGTTTTCTAAATTAAATTTGGTACCTTCTTTTAAATCAATTGCAAGATTTAAAGTTAAATCAAGATATAAAGATTTTTTGTCAAAATAAATGATAAATATATCTTTTTTGAATTTTTCAACTTTATTAATTTGTGTTATATTTTCTGATTCAGATGATTTGAATTTTGCGGTATATATTCCTTTGTTATCTTTTAAATAAATTATAAATTTTGTAGAAGTGTTATCTTTAAAAAGTGGTTTTATTATCTTTTGTATGTATTCTCTTTTTTGTTTATTAATGGTTGATGAAATCATTGAAGATGATAAGTCTTCAAATGTAAAGTCATAGTAAGTTTGAGGAAGAGAAATTATAATTTTTCTACAAGTTTGGGCATTAGAAATAGAAAAAAACAACGAAATTGATAAAATAAGAAAAAGCCTCATATCTCTGAATTTTCAGCAAAGATATAAGGCTTTTTCAAAAGTGCTTGATTTTTTTTAATTTGTTTACAAATTTAGTTTCTAAAGTTATCTAAATAGTTGAACCAAATAAAATTAACAATCGTGCAATATTAAAAAATAAACAGAAGTATTTGGAGAGAGCTCATAAGTTTTTTGTTGTTGACAAATTAAAGAGTAATTGATAATAGGAGAAAGATTAGGAACGCGCAAAAGGTCATTAAAATAAATTGGATAATGGTTTTTATCCATAAAAATTATACCATCTGGGTTGGATGTTCTTTCTTGCAAAATGAATTGAGAATTTTGATACATATTAAAATAGTTCAGATGTTATAAAAGAATGTTTTAAGAGTTTTTTGTAATTACCTGTACTAAAATAATCTCCAGCACCATTTAATGCGCTTGATAATTCAGAAACTAAGTCTTTAGAATATTTTAACTCATAATATGATTTTAATGAATCCCAATATATTTGAGTGGTTACAGAATTACCAATTAATTTACATATAGCTTCCTCATCTGTATTCCAAGAATCTAAATGAGTATATATTTTTGGGGCTAAAGCCTTGCAGAAATCAAGCATAGTTTTTGATATGCCTGTTTGAGTTTGAATTTGTGTGTCTTGTATTTGTGTAATAGTATTATCAATTGGTTTTGAAACAAGACCAAATAAATTTTTGATAGTTCCTAAATTCATAACGACAAAAGCACCCAAACCAAGTTCAAGAACAGAAAAGCCGTATATTTTTTTTTCTAATAGTTTCATAATTTAAAGAATAAATCGGTTTTTGATAGAATTAACTTTTGTTTTATATAAATTTTGTTTTGTTGATTCTGTACTATACCATCTTGACCAATTACCATTATATCTATCAATGTAATTGCTTAGATAAGTGACAAAGTCATAACAAGAAGCCCAAACGATAAAACGTTTTTTTAGTCCTGTACCGTTTTCGACCATTTCAACGCTTTTAACATTGGAGGGGATGCCGAGCCATTTACCAACTTCCATACCAGCGGAACCAGTCATTTTAAATTGTAAACTTTTAAAATGATTTGTTTCCAAACGATAAATCCTTTCTATTATTTTTGCGTTTGTTGAATTTATTAAAGATAGTTTCAATAACGCTTCTTTAGCGTCATTTTCGGTAAATTTTAAAATGTTTGGCATAATACTTGTATTTTTTATTTTTGTGGCTACAAAGACAAAAAAGGCTATAATTATAGCCTTTTTATGTTTTTCTAAAAAATTCATTTTATTTCATTTTCAGAAATGTAGAATCTTTTAAAAATTCTGGGTACCAAGACATATTTTCGAGCCATTTCATAGAATAAGCAAGAACACCCAAAGCAATAGCAATAGTAGTAAATGAAAAGCCAAATAGACCTTTAGATTTTGTTGTTGATGATTTGAACATATAATTTGATTTTATTGTTTATAAATTTTGATTTTTTTTATTTTGGTTGTTTTTGTATGTTTTGAAAGCTATAAACATAGAAAAAAACATAGTTGCAGTTTGCGTAGAATATTTATAAAGTATTTCAAACTCTGAACCGCTTATAAATTCTATAATAGAACCGCCACCGAAAGCCAGTAATATTGGTTTAAATGTTTCCTTCATTTGTATTATCTGAAATTTCGTTAGCAATTTGTTCAAGGTCTGACATTTCAGGTTCAACACTTTCGGGAAGATATTTTAGTATTGCTCCAGTAATATCGTGAACCGCTTGAATTTTTGGTCTAAGAGTAGCCAAAAAGGATTCTATTTTTTTAAACATAGATTATTTTTTAAATTGCGTTAATAAATATTTTTTTGATTTCCAAGTAATTTGTAAAACCTTTGTTGAAGGCATATAAACACCTTTTGAAGTTCCAAGAATTTGTGAATTTTTTGTAACATTAAACGTACAAATATGATTTTGTCCGTCTGAATGGTCAGTAACTGATTTTAATATTAACTTGTTTCCTTGAAGAAAAGCAGTCAAATTAGTTGCAGTTTTTATAAATCCATTTTTGTAGCTTATAGGCTTCGCAATTGTTTTGCGGTATGGTTTTGGATATGATTTGATTTTTTTGTACATATAATTTATTTTTTGAAAAATTTGCGATATAAAAGAACAATTCCAATATTTCCAACAACTAAAAGAGAAATAAACAACCAATTTTTTTTAAGTAAACCAAAAAAAAATTGTTTGATTTCATAAGTTGTTTGCATACTGACACCATCATTGTTTTGATTTTTAATTATTTCGTCATTTAAAACATCATCTAAGTCCCTAATCTCAACAGACATATTTTAAAATTTTCTAATTAAAAAAATTAGTCCTAAAATAATAGCGATAGGAAAAAATAAGACAGACCAATTTAAATTTCCGTTTTCTTTTTTAAAATAACCATTGATAAAACCACCAACAAAAGACGATTTAAATTGATTTATATTTTGTTGAATTAAAGGGTCGAAACCGCTTTTTTTTGGGCTGGAGGCTATTCTCCCAACTTTTTCGCCGAGAGCGTAAGTAGTTTCATTTCCAGCACTTATAAGGGCATTATCTAATCCGATAGTTTCAACAATATTGTCTAATACGTTAATATTAAGAGCGTTAGCAGGGTTTTGCATTACTTTTTCTTTTTTAAGATTAAAAATACCAATCCAGTAACTAATCCAATAATTAAACCCAAAGGGGTTGAATTGTTTGGATTTTGTATAATTGGGGGCGTACCAGTATAAGCAGTAGAGGAATTGACTCCAGTTGCTTTGTCTAATACGTTACTTGTAACGTTTGTTAGTACGTCTGTTCCTACATTTCCAAGAATACCGCCTAAATCTTTCCAAAATGTACTTGTATTTTGGTTAGAGGAATCCGCAACGGATGAACCGAAATTTAATGAGGATGACAACATTGAATTTATAGACATTATTTTTTATTTAAGATTATGAATAAAACTATACCAATAACAATAAAATAAATATTGTTTGATTTTGTTTTTGTTGTTGTTTCAAGTTCGTTTGTTATGTTTGTGGATGTAGTATTTGTAGGAACAAAATTTGTTTTTATATCTTCAATTATTACATCTGTTAATTTTGGTTGTAAATCGGGATTAATGCCCATTGTTTGGTTTATATCTTGAATTGGATTATACAAAGGCAATGGAAGTAATGTAGTGCTTATAGTAGCAGAATTTAAGTTTGTATGTTTTGGAAAACCGCCAGCACCTAAAGGAATTTTATTTTGTGATGTTACCATTTTAATGTTTTTTTGTTGTCAAATAAAAAATATGCAATCATTGCAGTGACTCCAATAATTCCAATAGTTTTAAAATTATTGGAATTTTGAGGGGTTGTATTTTGATTTGAGGAGATTACATTTTGATTTGGGTCGGAATACATAACCTCATATAATTGAGGGGATTTATTGTTTTTAAATAAACCTGTTATATCATCACTAACATAATTTCCTCCAGTAATAGAATTGTAAGAATTTCCGATTATTGAATACGATTTTTTAACCCATTCAGGATCAACACCTACAAATGAGGCTACCGTAGGCGCTAAACTTCCATAAAAGTCAATATAACCGCCTCCGATGTCTTTTGCCGTATTAACTGCAGTAGAAGTGGCATTGTCAATAAAATCACCTACAAATCCAAACATTTTTACAAACTAACTAATCTTACAAAAAACGCAAATTTATCAACATCAATACCTTGTATAGCTACTTTTTTAACATTTAGCATTGCAATAGAGGAGATATTACCAAAATTTGAATGGCACTCGTTATTCCAAATTAGTTGACTTTTTGAATTGTAGTCGTTTAAAATATCTAATTCTTCCGGTAGAAATTGCAAAACTTCGCCATTTTCAAATTGTACTTCAACTTCGTGGAGATTTTCAAAAATTGAAAGAACGTAATTAGATTTAATTTGTTGATCTGTGTCCATTTCTACAAATTCCTTACGATTCATTTGTTGGATAATTTCACGCTCATATCTTAAAACGTGTGTATTTGAACTAATATTTGTATCAATAACATAAGCAGTAACAGATGTTGCAGTTGCATTGTTAATAGACAAATATAGAATATTTTGAGAATTGAAACCAAGAGATGAACTATCTATGGTTAATGGTATGCGTATGCAAACCTCTATAGTTTCATCTACTGATTTTACGACTACTGGTTGACCAAGAGTTTGAGAAATTTTTGCCAATTCCATTAGAGTTAGATTTTTGATAATATCGGTTGTTTTTTTACCTGATATTTTCATATTAATCATAATTCCCTCTAATTGATTTAGAGTTATTAATTGATTATCTTGATAATTTTTAATATTTTCTTGAATAGGGTCTGATTCTAACTTTCCATTTCCAGTTACGGAGTTTGTTATAACGGCTTTAATTACGATATATGATGCACGTCTTTGGATTGCGTAATTATCAACACTTTGATTTTGAGATAAATTAATATTTAATTTCATTTTTTTTTGATTTAATTATAATGCAAATATATGTTTGGAAATAATCAAAACTAAAAAAAAAAACAAAGTGTTTATGTTAATTTATTGATTGTCAAAATGGTTATGTTGTGTTGATACTTCAAGATTTTCAATCATATTTTTTATATTTTCTATTTGTTTACGTAGTTTTTTTATTGGATATTCTTTTGTGACGTTTTCAAACTTTTTTTTGATAAAAAGAATATTATACGTTTTAAAATTAACTAAAAAAGTAGCCATTAATCTTGTTTGCTCAAATACATAATCAATATTTGAGGTTTCTCCAGTAGAGTCAATTGGATTAAGAGAAAATTTATAATATTGTGCAACCCAGTAACCAAAATATTGTTTATAAATTCTATCTGACTGATGTGGGTCAAGTTTGTTTTTTTGTAATGAATAAGAATTTGAAATTTTTATTTTAATATTATATTCAATACGCTTTTGCGCTTTAAATTTTAATCTATCATTGAAAATAGTTTGATATAAGTTACAAATAGTTTCTTGATTTAATGATTCAATATTTGTTATATCAATGTATTGTCTAAGTTCTTTTATGTCCATACGTATCTCAAATCTATAAAATTTTTCGGGGTTAAATTCAATATTATTTTTTTTCCAGTATTGTAAAATGTATAATTTTTCACTTTGTCTAAGTTCGGATGCTTTATTGTAGCAAGAAAGCCATAAACCGCTATTTTTAGAGCCAATAGTATACCCGAGAAAAGAACGAGTTTCAATATTAAATACTTGTCCTTGCAATTTTCTTGCGCCAATACCAGTGCTATTTGTAGGTAAATAAGAAAGAGTATAGTTACCTTGTTTAGTTACCATTGAATCAATCATATTATAAATTTCATTACAAGCATCAAAAGCGATATGAAGTTCAGATATACGATATTGAGAAGTAGAAAGCATTTGTTTAGAAAATAGAGCCTTTAAAATAAATAGAAGATACTTTGTATAAAAAATAGAATTTGAAACCCTGATGCGAATTTCGTTTGGTTTAAAGGCAACAGATTTTGAAAAAGCAAAAGATTCGACAACTAATAATTCGATGCCGTAGCAAGTAACTCGGGTGCGTGTTGCGAAGTGTCTAGAGCCAGTAGGCTCTTTAATAAAATTTAAAATTAAACCCTTGTAAGAATACTGAATTGAGTTTAAAAAAAATTTCCTCATAGTATCTTCAGAAATGGAAGCAATAATATAGAGCCAATCTATATTAAAGTACTTGGATTCAGTATGCAAATAAAGTGTATTTGGTTCTGTTTTTGATTTGCAAAAAATCATCATTAAAAAGTTAAGTTGTAAATAAATGAAAAAAAGTTGTCCCGTTTTACTATACGGGACTATAAGAGGGTACTATTCTTAAAGAATTGATTTTTAAAGAGTTGTTTTAAAAAATTAATGTAAATTAATAGTTTTTTTAACATCCATTTACAAATGAATATTATTATCCAAATTGAAGCAGTAAGAATAAATAAAACATATTCTATTATTGATTGATTATCAATTATTTGCATATTTTTTGTTTAATAGTTCTTAAAATTATTCGAGTAGTTTCTGTTTGTTTATTTGCTTTCATTTTGTCGGTTATTACCTTTGACAAAAAATTAATTTCGTTGATATCTAAAGCAATGTATTTTAGTTTTAGGCTCATATACTAAATAAATCTAATGGTTTAACCTCATAAACAAGCGTTTCAGAATAATCAAATACTTGTACAGATGTTTGAATTTTTGTGTAATATTTTTCAGCTAATTGCACCGCTTTTTCAAAGTCAGTACAAAGAATTTGGATGTATTGAGTGCCTTTTTTGGTTTTGTATTTGCGCAACTCTTTTTTTTCTTTGCCGTTTTGATAGATTGTAAAGGTCATAGGGTAGAGGGTTTAAAAGGGTAAAATTGATTGAATTCCTATATTTAAAATTAATCTTGATTTGTGAATAGATATTTTATTAAATGTAGCTTGACAAATGCCATATACAAAAAATTTATCTTCTTTTTTGTACCTAATTTTTTTTATAATTCGTTTTGATGTTTTTGAACAATAACCATAATAAGGAATAATTTTATTAATTAAAAAATCTCTTGTCATATTTTAATAGTTTATACTTTTAAAAGTCATTAATGGTCGGCTTTCATAGTTGTATATTTTTTCTTTGGTATCTGTATAAATATTTATAATCATCTTTATTGATTTTTTCATATACATTTATATAGCACCAGCTTATATACTGATTATCCAAGAAGTTTATAGTTTTTTTGGTTGGGGTAGACCTGTTCACTTTGTTCCACGTTACTAAGTGTCTTTGTTTTGGGTCTTTGTGTAACTGATATAGACGATATTGGTAAGATGCCATAATTTTTTAATTTAGTTTCAATTTTTTCAATAGATTCAAAATGAATTGATATGGTTTTGATATTATTGTTAAATATAGCAATGGGATTGCATCTATCAAAATTGCGGATATTAAGATAATTGAGAATAGGATCATAAGTATAGGAAATAAGATTGTGAGAAATAGTACTATGATAAGTACTTTTAATTTTGATACCATTTGAATTGAATAATTTTTTAAGTTGTAAAATTTTTGGGTGTGTTTTCATTTTTAGGAATTTATTAAGTTAAGTATTTCATTTAGGCGGACGCAATATACTCCAGTTCTTTTAATTTCACTTTTTTGGATAAATTCGATTTGATTAGTGATTTTAACGGCGGTTTTATGATTATTAAAATTTATTTTTAGTTGAGGACAATTATTTGATTTTGTCCTATAATTTACACTATTGTTAAGTTGATTTGACATAATTATAGATTTTATTTGAATAGGATAGGGGTTTAAAACTCACAAATGGAGTTTTCTAAATTAAATTTGGTACCTTCTTTTAAATCAATTGCAAGATTTAAAGTTAAATCAAGATATAAAGATTTTTTGTCAAAATAAATGATAAATATATCTTTTTTGAATTTTTCAACTTTATTAATTTGTGTTATATTTTCTGATTCAGATGATTTGAATTTTGCGGTATATATTCCTTTGTTATCTTTTAAATAAATTATAAATTTTGTAGAAGTGTTATCTTTAAAAAGTGGTTTTATTATCTTTTGTATGTATTCTCTTTTTTGTTTATTAATGGTTGATGAAATCATTGAAGATGATAAGTCTTCAAATGTAAAGTCATAGTAAGTTTGAGGAAGAGAAATTATAATTTTTCTACAAGTTTGGGCATTAGAAATAGAAAAAAACAACGAAATTGATAAAATAAGAAAAAGCCTCATATCTCTGAATTTTCAGCAAAGATATAAGGCTTTTTCAAAAGTGCTTGATTTTTTTTAATTTGTTTACAAATTTAGTTTCTAAAGTTATCTAAATAGTTGAACCAAATAAAATTAACAATCGTGCAATATTAAAAAATAAACAGAAGTATTTGGAGAGAGCTCATAAGTTTTTTGTTGTTGACAAATTAAAGAGTAATTGATAATAGGAGAAAGATTAGGAACGCGCAAAAGGTCATTAAAATAAATTGGATAATGGTTTTTATCCATAAAAATTATACCATCTGGGTTGGATGTTCTTTCTTGCAAAATGAATTGAGAATTTTGATACATATTAAAATAGTTCAGATGTTATAAAAGAATGTTTTAAGAGTTTTTTGTAATTACCTGTACTAAAATAATCTCCAGCACCATTTAATGCGCTTGATAATTCAGAAACTAAGTCTTTAGAATATTTTAACTCATAATATGATTTTAATGAATCCCAATATATTTGAGTGGTTACAGAATTACCAATTAATTTACATATAGCTTCCTCATCTGTATTCCAAGAATCTAAATGAGTATATATTTTTGGGGCTAAAGCCTTGCAGAAATCAAGCATAGTTTTTGATATGCCTGTTTGAGTTTGAATTTGTGTGTCTTGTATTTGTGTAATAGTATTATCAATTGGTTTTGAAACAAGACCAAATAAATTTTTGATAGTTCCTAAATTCATAACGACAAAAGCACCCAAACCAAGTTCAAGAACAGAAAAGCCGTATATTTTTTTTTCTAATAGTTTCATAATTTAAAGAATAAATCGGTTTTTGATAGAATTAACTTTTGTTTTATATAAATTTTGTTTTGTTGATTCTGTACTATACCATCTTGACCAATTACCATTATATCTATCAATGTAATTGCTTAGATAAGTGACAAAGTCATAACAAGAAGCCCAAACGATAAAACGTTTTTTTAGTCCTGTACCGTTTTCGACCATTTCAACGCTTTTAACATTGGAGGGGATGCCGAGCCATTTACCAACTTCCATACCAGCGGAACCAGTCATTTTAAATTGTAAACTTTTAAAATGATTTGTTTCCAAACGATAAATCCTTTCTATTATTTTTGCGTTTGTTGAATTTATTAAAGATAGTTTCAATAACGCTTCTTTAGCGTCATTTTCGGTAAATTTTAAAATGTTTGGCATAATACTTGTATTTTTTATTTTTGTGGCTACAAAGACAAAAAAGGCTATAATTATAGCCTTTTTATGTTTTTCTAAAAAATTCATTTTATTTCATTTTCAGAAATGTAGAATCTTTTAAAAATTCTGGGTACCAAGACATATTTTCGAGCCATTTCATAGAATAAGCAAGAACACCCAAAGCAATAGCAATAGTAGTAAATGAAAAGCCAAATAGACCTTTAGATTTTGTTGTTGATGATTTGAACATATAATTTGATTTTATTGTTTATAAATTTTGATTTTTTTTATTTTGGTTGTTTTTGTATGTTTTGAAAGCTATAAACATAGAAAAAAACATAGTTGCAGTTTGCGTAGAATATTTATAAAGTATTTCAAACTCTGAACCGCTTATAAATTCTATAATAGAACCGCCACCGAAAGCCAGTAATATTGGTTTAAATGTTTCCTTCATTTGTATTATCTGAAATTTCGTTAGCAATTTGTTCAAGGTCTGACATTTCAGGTTCAACACTTTCGGGAAGATATTTTAGTATTGCTCCAGTAATATCGTGAACCGCTTGAATTTTTGGTCTAAGAGTAGCCAAAAAGGATTCTATTTTTTTAAACATAGATTATTTTTTAAATTGCGTTAATAAATATTTTTTTGATTTCCAAGTAATTTGTAAAACCTTTGTTGAAGGCATATAAACACCTTTTGAAGTTCCAAGAATTTGTGAATTTTTTGTAACATTAAACGTACAAATATGATTTTGTCCGTCTGAATGGTCAGTAACTGATTTTAATATTAACTTGTTTCCTTGAAGAAAAGCAGTCAAATTAGTTGCAGTTTTTATAAATCCATTTTTGTAGCTTATAGGCTTCGCAATTGTTTTGCGGTATGGTTTTGGATATGATTTGATTTTTTTGTACATATAATTTATTTTTTGAAAAATTTGCGATATAAAAGAACAATTCCAATATTTCCAACAACTAAAAGAGAAATAAACAACCAATTTTTTTTAAGTAAACCAAAAAAAAATTGTTTGATTTCATAAGTTGTTTGCATACTGACACCATCATTGTTTTGATTTTTAATTATTTCGTCATTTAAAACATCATCTAAGTCCCTAATCTCAACAGACATATTTTAAAATTTTCTAATTAAAAAAATTAGTCCTAAAATAATAGCGATAGGAAAAAATAAGACAGACCAATTTAAATTTCCGTTTTCTTTTTTAAAATAACCATTGATAAAACCACCAACAAAAGACGATTTAAATTGATTTATATTTTGTTGAATTAAAGGGTCGAAACCGCTTTTTTTTGGGCTGGAGGCTATTCTCCCAACTTTTTCGCCGAGAGCGTAAGTAGTTTCATTTCCAGCACTTATAAGGGCATTATCTAATCCGATAGTTTCAACAATATTGTCTAATACGTTAATATTAAGAGCGTTAGCAGGGTTTTGCATTACTTTTTCTTTTTTAAGATTAAAAATACCAATCCAGTAACTAATCCAATAATTAAACCCAAAGGGGTTGAATTGTTTGGATTTTGTATAATTGGGGGCGTACCAGTATAAGCAGTAGAGGAATTGACTCCAGTTGCTTTGTCTAATACGTTACTTGTAACGTTTGTTAGTACGTCTGTTCCTACATTTCCAAGAATACCGCCTAAATCTTTCCAAAATGTACTTGTATTTTGGTTAGAGGAATCCGCAACGGATGAACCGAAATTTAATGAGGATGACAACATTGAATTTATAGACATTATTTTTTATTTAAGATTATGAATAAAACTATACCAATAACAATAAAATAAATATTGTTTGATTTTGTTTTTGTTGTTGTTTCAAGTTCGTTTGTTATGTTTGTGGATGTAGTATTTGTAGGAACAAAATTTGTTTTTATATCTTCAATTATTACATCTGTTAATTTTGGTTGTAAATCGGGATTAATGCCCATTGTTTGGTTTATATCTTGAATTGGATTATACAAAGGCAATGGAAGTAATGTAGTGCTTATAGTAGCAGAATTTAAGTTTGTATGTTTTGGAAAACCGCCAGCACCTAAAGGAATTTTATTTTGTGATGTTACCATTTTAATGTTTTTTTGTTGTCAAATAAAAAATATGCAATCATTGCAGTGACTCCAATAATTCCAATAGTTTTAAAATTATTGGAATTTTGAGGGGTTGTATTTTGATTTGAGGAGATTACATTTTGATTTGGGTCGGAATACATAACCTCATATAATTGAGGGGATTTATTGTTTTTAAATAAACCTGTTATATCATCACTAACATAATTTCCTCCAGTAATAGAATTGTAAGAATTTCCGATTATTGAATACGATTTTTTAACCCATTCAGGATCAACACCTACAAATGAGGCTACCGTAGGCGCTAAACTTCCATAAAAGTCAATATAACCGCCTCCGATGTCTTTTGCCGTATTAACTGCAGTAGAAGTGGCATTGTCAATAAAATCACCTACAAATCCAAACATTTTTACAAACTAACTAATCTTACAAAAAACGCAAATTTATCAACATCAATACCTTGTATAGCTACTTTTTTAACATTTAGCATTGCAATAGAGGAGATATTACCAAAATTTGAATGGCACTCGTTATTCCAAATTAGTTGACTTTTTGAATTGTAGTCGTTTAAAATATCTAATTCTTCCGGTAGAAATTGCAAAACTTCGCCATTTTCAAATTGTACTTCAACTTCGTGGAGATTTTCAAAAATTGAAAGAACGTAATTAGATTTAATTTGTTGATCTGTGTCCATTTCTACAAATTCCTTACGATTCATTTGTTGGATAATTTCACGCTCATATCTTAAAACGTGTGTATTTGAACTAATATTTGTATCAATAACATAAGCAGTAACAGATGTTGCAGTTGCATTGTTAATAGACAAATATAGAATATTTTGAGAATTGAAACCAAGAGATGAACTATCTATGGTTAATGGTATGCGTATGCAAACCTCTATAGTTTCATCTACTGATTTTACGACTACTGGTTGACCAAGAGTTTGAGAAATTTTTGCCAATTCCATTAGAGTTAGATTTTTGATAATATCGGTTGTTTTTTTACCTGATATTTTCATATTAATCATAATTCCCTCTAATTGATTTAGAGTTATTAATTGATTATCTTGATAATTTTTAATATTTTCTTGAATAGGGTCTGATTCTAACTTTCCATTTCCAGTTACGGAGTTTGTTATAACGGCTTTAATTACGATATATGATGCACGTCTTTGGATTGCGTAATTATCAACACTTTGATTTTGAGTTAAATTAATATTTAATTTCATTTTTTTTTGATTTAATTATAATGCAAATATATGTTTGAAAATAATCAAAAGTAAAAAAAAAAACAAAGTGTTTATATTAGTTTATTGATTATCAAAATGATTATATTGTGTTGATACTTCAAGATTTTCAATCATATTTTTTATATTTTCTATTTGTTTGCGAAGTTTTTTTATTGGATATTCTTTTGTTACGTTTTCAAACTTTTTTTTGATAAAAAGAATATTATAGGTTTTGAAATTAACTAAAAAACTAGCCATTAATCTTGTTTGCTCAAATACATAATCAATATTTGAGGTTTCTCCAGTAGCGTCAATAGGATTAAGAGAAAATTTATAATATTGTGCAACCCAATAGCCAAAATATTGTTTGTAAATTCTATCTGACTGGTGTGGGTCAAGTTTATTTTTTTGTAATGAATAA
>JBILBN010000062.1:0-14057 GCA_044353665.1 Chitinophagaceae bacterium
AAAGACACTAAATGCTTATAAACAAAGGATTACAAGGTCTAAAAAAGAAGTTTTAAGAATGGAAATATCCTTGAAAAATTATGTTTTATAACTTATCCACATCCAAAAAATAGATAAATTATTTTTTATTTGCCAATAATACCTGTCAAAACTGTCTTATAATAAAAAAAATACCCTCAAAATTTTAGAAGAAAGATGCACAAAAAGAAAACTTTTTTTTCTACAGGTTGGCGTGTCTCATCAAACTGCTTATTTCGTTTGGTGAGATATCAACGGATAGTTAGAAAACTATTTTTGTAAACCAATGGTAGAGGTAAAAAAATGTAAACGGACAACAGGATTTAATACTTAATTGTCAGATGATTTTGGGATAAGACAATATTTAAAATAAAATTTTCAAATTGAAGACACAGCCTGATATCTTTACAAAATTATATAAAAAACCAGCTCTTTAGAGCTGGTTTCTTATGTGGTAGTATAAAATTTAAAAACAATATTTACGTCGATTTTAAAAATCAGGATATAAATTATTTCTATCTAAATATTTCATAGGCATTGTGTTTACGAGTAGAACTCTTTGTAGAACTACAATTTTTGCAGACTAACCTTGGTTATGGGCTGTTTTTATTCTACTAATTATCTTGAAGTATTATCTCTTTGCCATCTTCCAAAATAACAATTTTTTGCTTCTCTGTTCTAAATTTTTCATATTTTGCACCATAACCTGAAACATAACAATCATAAACTTTCACTAGACCTAAAAAGTTTATTTTAGAAATTGTATAATTTGGATGTACTAAAAAGTCATAATTCCCATTAGATAAAGCTTTATATGCAGCAGCCGATCTTACTTTGTTTAGTCTAGTCGAATTTATTGGTTTTATTGGACTAACTACATCTGTACTATAATTAATTCCATCTGCAAAAGTATTGTCACCGCCTATTCTGAAACATAGAAAATAGATACTTCTACTTTCACCTTTAAGTTTAGTTATCTCGTTTACTTTTATGTCAGCTTTTATAGGATCTAACTGAACATTTCTAGAAATTACTGGGGATGACTGATATCCTTTGTTTGTTGATACACATGAATTAAAGAAAATTGCTATTGAGCAAATCATAATAAGGATTGTTACTATTTTTTTCATTTTTTTTGCGTAGTCGCCACTTTTTTTTGTTTTTTATTCCGTTTATTAAAGTGGGTTCTGGTCTCCACGCTAGTTTATCAATTAATAAAATATTTTTGTACAAGTGTTAAAATTGATTTATGAGTTACACTTGCTTTTTTTTCAATTCGATGCGATGTTTTTTAAATAATATTTTTTTTCATTTTATAAAATTGTATTTAATTTTTTTCTACTCTTATGGCTTTTCGGATTCCGCATGTTTTTCAAAAAGGGTTCTACTCCTTTTTAGATTATTTATCATCTTTAATTAATACAAATGTATTTCATATTTATTGTACAGACAATGTCAGATATGACATATTTACAAAATACCTAAAAATAACACACCTTTGTGTATTCAGAAGTTAGCCAATTACAGTTATCATAAAGACACTAAATGCTTATAAACAAAGGATTATAAGGTCTAAAAAAGTATTTTTAAGAATGGAAATATCCTTTAAAAATTATATTTTACAACTTATCCACATCCGAAAAAATAGATAAATTATTTTAAATTTGCCAATAGTACATGTCAAAACTATCTAATAATAAAAAAATACACTCAAAATTTTAGAAAAAAGATGCACAAAAAGAAAACTTTTTTTCTACTGGTTGGCTTGTCTTACCAATCTGTAAATTGAAAAAGTCCTCAACCAATTAAAATAAATTACAATCTACTTACATATTTCCCAATTACAGGTAAACCGCCAAACTCATTTTTTTCATTTTTTAAGACATAAAAAATGTAGCTAAAGAAAAATAAAGTGCTCAACCCTACTTTCAACCAAAGTGAATCTATTTCTTTGTTTAAAAACATGGAACCTATGGTTAATGCTGCAATAATGAAAATATACCAACTGATTTTTTTAATATTATAAGGTACTGGAAAATATTTTTGTCCCATAAAATAACTCACAATCATCATTAAAAAATAACAAATAAAAGTAGCCCATGCACTGCCTACATATCCAAATTTTGGAATCCATAAAATATTTAAGAAAACAGTAACTACAGCTCCTAAAATAGTAATACCAGCACCATACCAGTTTTTATTAGTCAGTTTATACCATATGGATAGATTATAATAGATTCCTAAAAATACACTACCCATAGCCAAAATAGGAACAATTTCTATTCCTTCGCCATACTCTTTGTATTTTATGGACATGATTGATTTAAAAACATCTAAATAAAGCCCAACAAATAAAAACATGACTGAACAAGCAACCACAAACATATTCATTACTCGTGCATAGGTTTCGGGTGCGTTTTTATTTTGCGATTGATTAAAAAAGAAAGGCTCGGCTGCCATCCTGAACATTTGAATAAAAATGGTAATTAATACAGCTAATCTGAAATTAGCAGCAAAAATCCCCAATTGTTTCTTCGCTTCTGCAACAGGCAAATCGGTTACATGTTGAAAAACTAATCGGCTCAACATATCATTGATCATTCCTCCTAAACCTACAATAATTAAAGGATATGAATATTGCATTATCTCTTTCCAAAGTTTTTTATCAAACTCAAATTTAAATGCCTTGTATTCTGGCAAAAGCAAAGCAAAAGTGAGTAAACTCCCAATGATATTTCCGATTAAATAATAACCAATTCCTATTGATTCACTGTAACCAAGTAATAAAATACTCGTAGGATTTTTTGCAGCAATATTTGGACAAACTCCGATAAACCAAATTACAACAAATACATTAATAATAATTCCAAGCAATTTTATAAAGGCGTATTTTCTTGGGCGTTCTTCTTGGCGAAGTTTAGCAAATGGCAATGCACTCAATGTATCAAAGAAAACAATCATTGCCATCCAGGTTATAAACTCAGGATGATCTTGCATGGCAGTAAATTCGACCAATGGCTCCTTGCACAAAATCATAATGCCGGTTAGCAAAATAGTTGAAACAAAAATGGATACATTGAGGGTATTAAATAATTTTTGTTTTGGATGGTTTTGAATAAATCGAAAAAAACTAGTTTCTACACCATAGGTAAACAATATATTCAGAAATGGGAAAATGGCATAAATCTGCGTTAAATCGGCTGTGTTGACGGCTTTATATAAAAATATCAGCGAAAAATTTAAAATATATCCTATAAAGCGAGTTGCAATGCTGGGTATACCATACCACATGGTTTGTCCGGCTAATTTTTTTATACTCAATGAAAAAAGTTTAGGGTGTAAAAATAAGGCGAACAATTTTTATTTTAGGACTTATTAACGATAAAGAAATGCTAAATAAGTACATTTGTGCAAATAAAAATTTACAAATAATGAAAAAATACATTTTTTTAATCTCAATACTTGTAAGCTCGTTAACCACCTTTGCTCAAGAAATAAAAGAAAGCACTACGCTAGTCAATAATACGAATCAACCTTGTATTTTAGCTGACTATGCTTTGTCTGGAGAAATTATAGAAGGAGCGTTTATCAAAAAAATGGCTGATGCTAAAATTAGTAAGGCTTCAAAAGCAACGGATGGATTTAAATTATATAAAGGGGTTACGATTTCTGAAATCACTAAAGAAACAATCGATTTATATTATAAAGTGGAAGATAAAAAAACATCTGCTATCCTCACATTGGCATTGTCAAAAGGATATGACAACTTTTTTAGAAAAGAAATAGACTCTGTTTCTATCGAAAATGCAAAAATATATTTAGCCAAATTTACAAAAGATGCAACTGCTTTTTTGTTAAACAAGCAAATGATCGAACAAGCATCTGTAGTGAGAAGTTTGGAGAAAAAACTAAAAGGTCAAAGTAAAGTTGAAGAAGGTTACACAAAAGATAAATCTAAAATAGAATCAAAAATTAATTCGAATAAAATAGATATTGTAGCATTAAAAATTGAAATGGAAGCACAACAAAAAGCGTTAGAAAATGTAAAAACGCAAACAGTGACTGTTGAAGAAATGAATACGTTGAAAAAAGAACTAAGCAAACAGCAAGTTGCGACAGAAAAAGTAACTAAAAAATACAACAGCGCGTTAGAAGATGCAGGCACATATAATGAAAACTTAAAAAAAGCAGAAGATAAAATAGCGGATGCTGCTTTGGAAGAAATAAAAATAAAATCTGAAATTACAGAAGCTAATAAAAAAATGGATGACTTAAAAACTCAATTAGCGAATTTAAAATAAACGTGGTCATTAGAAATTAAAAAACGGAGCAAAAAATAGTTGCTCCGTTTTTTTTATAAATCAAATGAATTAACTGAACTATTTATCAATAAAATACTATTTTAGCAAAAATGAATAGAGGGATACTCAATTAAATGATTTAGAATTTTATATTAAATACTCTTATGAAACAAACATTTTTTACGGCTGGTCCATCACAAATTCATTCGAATTATATTGCCTATCATCAGGAAGCGATAAATTTGAATTATGGAAGTTTAAATCATCGAAGCGAAGAATTTCGTAAAATTTATCAGCATACGGATGAACAACTTCGTGCACTTTTGAATCTTACCGCTTCACATCAAATTTATTTTGCTGGTAGTGCTACCGAAATTTGGGAACGAATAATTTTAAATTTAGTAGAAGAACATAGTTTTCATTTTGTAAATGGCAGTTTCAGTCAACGATTTTTTGAATTCAGTGAATTATTGGGCAAAAAAGCGACCTCAATAAAAGCAGAACATGGTCAGGGTTTTGATGTTACCAATAGCATAATCCCATCCAATACAGAATTGATTTGCACTACCCAAAACGAAACGAGTTCAGGAGTTTGCATGCCATCTTCTGATTTAGTAGCGTTGAAAAAACAACATCCAAATACATTACTCTGTACCGATTTGGTATCTATCGCTCCTATCACGAATATTGATTATCGTTTTATAGACGCTTCATTTTTTAGTGTGCAAAAAGCTTTTGGCATGCCTCCAGGTTTAGGTGTTTGGATAGTAAACGAAGCCTGTTTATCGAAAGCAGAAAATTTACAGTCTAAAAAAATAGTTCAAGGAGCGCACCATAGGTTAATGAGTTATGCAAAAAATTATGCTCAATGGGAAACCCCTTCAACACCCAATGTAGTTGCTATTTATATTTTAGGCAAAATTGCCGAAGAAATGAATGAAAAAGGGATGAAGCATATTCAATCAGAAATAAAATCTAAAGCTGAATTAGTATATGCATTTGCGCAACAATCAGCACAATTTGAAATTGTTGTAAAAGAAAAAAAACATCAATCCGAAAGTGTCATTGTTTTAAAATGCAAAGACGACAGTTCTTCTATAATTTCTTCTTTAAAAGCAGATGGAATGCATGTTTCAAGTGGTTATGGCCCTTATAACAAATCAGAAATTAGAATCGCTAATTTTCCATCTACAACCATTAATGATATTCATAAATTGATTCAAGCATTGTCAAAATTTTAGTACGGAAAATTTAATAATTTTCTTATTTTTTATTGTTTATGGAGTAATAATTTAAACAATCCTAAATTGACAACAAAGCAAAAAACACCATTTGTATGTTGTAGTCATTGATTATCTAACGCAGTACATAAAAAAATATAATAAAACTCAACTTATTTTATCCTTTTTTTAAGCGCTAGAAACCTTATTTTTGCAATTGTGAACTTTTTATTTCCTTTATTTATAGCTGCATCATTGGTCATCGGCATTCCGATATTGATTCATTTATTCAATTTTAGAAAATATAAAAAAGTACTTTTCCCTGATATTCGATTTTTAAAAGAATTGCAAGAACAAACTCAAAAATCATCTCGGTTAAAGCATTTACTCATTTTGGCTAGTAGAATATTGGCTGTGTTAAGCTTGGTTTTTGCTTTTGCTCAACCATTTTTTTCAAAAGACAAAGAAAAAATAACACAAGGTCCCAAAGCGGTTAGCATTTATGTTGACAACTCATTTAGCATGGGTGTCGAAAAAAACGCTATTTCTTTAGTTGATTTAGCCAAAGGCAAAGCCAAAGAAATTATTGAAACCTACTCAAGTAGCGACCAATTTCAAATTTTGACCAATGATTTTGCGTACAATGAAAATCGTTTTTTAACCAAAGAGGAAGCACTTCGTTTTTTAAGTACCATTCAAGTTTCTGCAACCACCAGAAATGCAGAAATTATTTTAGAAAAACAAAAACAGCTTTTGCAAACAGAACATGGGTTTAAAAAACAAATTGTTTTTATCTCTGACTTTCAAAAAAATAATTTCAAGCCTAATTTAACAATAGACGATTCTACTCAAAAGTTTTTTGTGCGTGTAAATGCCAACGCGATCAATAATATATCGTTGGATACTTTATATTTTGAAAGCCCAACTATTTTATTAAATGAGCCCAATAATATTGTTGTAAAATTAAAAAACAACAGCAATGAAGAAGCAAATACATCTTTGACGTTGATGGATAATAATCAACTTAAAAGTGTGGTCAATGTTAGCTTAAAAGGCAATGAGTTAAAAACCGAGAATATAACTTTCACGACTTCAAAAGCTGGCTATCAAAATATAAAAGTGTTTATTCAAGACAACCCTATTCGTTTTGACGATACTTTTTTTGTGGCAGGAAAAGTAAGTTCCAATTTCAGTGTGTTAGTTTTAAATCAAAATAATGCAAATGCCTTTTTAAGTTCTGTGTTTAAACCGAATACACAGTTTAGAATGGACAATAACAACGTTACCAGTTTTAATGCTTCATTACTTTCAAATTATTCATTGGTTGTGTTAAACAGCGTTACAGCATTATCAGAGCCATTGAGTAATGCGTTGCTTAATTTTGCTCAAAAAGGAGGAAGTATTTTAGTGTTTGCACCACAAAATAATTCTACAAATGGTATAAATACGTTCTTGACAAAAACAGCAGGATGCAATTTTTCAAATTATGACACCAATAAATTATTTGTAACTAGTTACAACAAAACACATTCAATTTTCAAAGACATATTTGTAAAAACACCTGAAAACATTGAATTGCCAATTGTTTACAAACACTTCATTATATCAAAAGCAGCTTTAAGTAGCGAACAAAAATTATTTACTTTCTCCAATGGAGATGCATTTTTAAGCAGTTATAAAATAGGTGCAGGCACAATGTATGTTTGCGGCTCTAGTGCCGAAATAAGCGCAAGTAATTTTCCAAAATCATATTGGTTTTTACCCATTATTTATAAAATGGCATTTATGAATGCCAACAATTCGATCAACGCCTTAACGTTAGGAAAAAATGCTTCATTTACCATTGAAAATAATAAAGTAAGCGATAAAACAATTTACCATGTGGCAGGTAATGGTGTTGATGCTATTCCTGAACAACGAAGCATTGGAAGTAAAATTCAATTAAATATTAATCAAGGAATAAAAGAAGCTGGACTCTATTCGGTTTATTTAGAGGGCAGCAAAGACAGTAATTTTGTTGGCATAAACTATAATCGTGCAGAGTCAATTATGGATTTTTGGACAATGAAAGAATTGAAAAATAATTCAACTATAAAAAATGCCGAATGGCTAGAAGATAATATCAATGCATCAAGTACTGTAAATGAATTACAACATGGCATTCCACTTTGGAAAGTTTGTATTTTGTTAGCCCTACTTTTTTTGTTGATAGAAATATTATTAATTCGATTAATGAAATAAAAGAATATGCAGTTATTATTAAAAAAAGTGACCATCCTCTCTCCTACTTCAAAATATCATTTGAAGAAAAAAGACATACTCATTAAAAATGGCATTATCGAAAAAATTGCTGATTCAATTAATGAAAAAGCAAAAGTCGTTATTGACGAGAAAAATTTATATGTGAGCATTGGTTTTATGGACTTATTTGCCGATTTTTGCGAACCGGGTTTTGAGCACAATGATACCATTGAAACAGGTATGAAAGCATCTTTGGCTGGAGGTTTTACAGATATTTGTTTAATCCCGAACACCAATCCTATCATTCAAAATCGAACAACAATTGAATCCATAAAATCCAAATCAGATATCGTTAACCTGCATCCTTTAGGCGCTGTTTCAAAAAATACTGAAGGCAAAGATTTAGCAGAGATGTATGACATGAAACAAGGCGGTGCAATTGCATTTACAGATGGGAAAAAAACAATTCAAGATGCAGGGTTGCTGTTAAAAGCATTGCAATATATTAAAACCTTCAATGGTGTTATTATTGAAATTCCTGAAAATACTTCCATTTCAAATCATGGATTAATGCACGAAGGAATCGTATCTACACAATTGGGAATGCCAGGAAAACCAGCTATTGCAGAGTATATTGCCATTCAACAAAGTTTAGAGTTAGTTAGTTACACAAATTCTAAAATTCACTTTACAGGAGTAAGTACCAAAAAATCAATTGAATTAATTAAGCAAGCAAAAAAGCAAGGTTTACAAGTTACCTGTTCTGTAACTCCATATCATTTATTATTTACAGATGCTGATTTAGAAACCTATGATAGTGCGTACAAAGTAAATCCGCCACTGAGAACAGATGATGATCGAAAAGCCTTGTTAAAGGCAATTGAAGATGGCGTTGTAGACTGTATTGCTTCACATCATTTTCCTCAAGATTGGGATACTAAAACAAAGGAATTTGAATACGCACAAAATGGTATGATTACATTACAAACCCTATTGCCATCTTTATTAAAAGCAAGTTCAAAAATTACGTTAGAAAAATGGATTTCCTTACTCACAGAAAAACCAAGGGAAATTCTATCCGTAAATATTCCAACAATTGAAGAAAAACAACGAGCTTGTTTGACTGTTTTTAATCCTACAGAGAAATGGAACTACGACACAAAAAACAATGAAAGTCTTTCTGCAAATTCGCCTTTACTCAATTCAGAAATGATTGGAAAAATTAAATGCGTTATTAATAATAATCAATTTTCAATAATTAAATAAAATCGAAAATAAACTTTCGAAAATCGAATATTTAAAAAAAAATGAATAAAACAATTTCAACAAGAACAGGACTTATAACTGGCATTTTAATTATTGCGTTTCAATTGATTATGTTTTCAATTAAATTAGATAAATCTCCTTTAATAGCATTGCAATTTTTTATTGAATTTTTAGGACTGGTTGCTTCTTGTTTCTTTTTGCAAAAATTGTATGCATCTATTAGTTTCATTGATTATTTAAAGCATTGCATAAAAACATTAGCTACCATATTATTTATAGTGATTGTAAGCACAGCAGTTATTTTTTATTTTTTTAACCGCCAAAATTTCATTTTTGCCAGTTTTACCTTAGGCATCATGCAAACTATATTCGGATTTTCTGTCAGCGGAATTTTATCGGCTTTTTTTACTTCATTTATTTTTAATACTTTTACAAAAAATAAATAGCATTTTGGACATATCAGTTATTATCCCTTTTTTGAACGAAGACGAATCATTGCCCGAATTAATTTCGTGGATTGAACGTGTTATGCAAGCAAATAATTATACTTATGAAGTCATCATGATTGATGATGGAAGCAAGGATAACAGCTGGAATGTGGTCAAAGAATTAAGTGCAAAAAATTCGAATATCAGGGGAATTAAATTTCAACGCAATTACGGCAAATCTGCTGCATTAAATGAAGGATTTAAAGCAGCTCAAGGTGATTATGTTATGACGATGGATGCTGATTTACAAGATTCTCCAGAAGAAATTCCGGAGTTGTACAACATGATTAAAGAAGGTAATTTTGATATCATCAGTGGTTGGAAAAAGAAAAGACATGACAATGCCTTGACCAAAAACTTACCCTCAAAATTATACAATTATGTAACAGGCAAAATGAGTGGTATCAAGCTTCATGATATGAATTGTGGTTTGAAAATATACAGAAACAAAGTAGTTAAAAACGTTGAAGTTTATGGCGAAATGCATCGATATATTCCTTTGTTAGCTAAATGGGCTGGCTTTACTAAAATTACGGAAAAACCGGTGGCTCATCAAGCCCGAAAATATGGGGTAAGTAAATTTGGTTGGGAGCGTTTTATCAATGGCTTTTTAGACTTGGCTTCCATTTTATTTGTTGGTAAATATGGCAAAAAACCAATGCACTTTTTTGGCTTTTGGGGCACGCTTATTTTTATAATGAATTTTGTAATGATTGCATATTTAATAATCACAAAAATAGTGTTAGACTACCCTATCAGTAATCGACCAATGTTTTATATAGCTTTGACAGGTATGGTAATTGGTACTTTATTTTTTATAGCTGGTTTTTTAGGAGAATTAATATCTCGAAACTCAGCAGATAGAAATTTTTATCAAATTGAAGAAAAATTAGGATTGTAAAATCAAGTTGAAAGTTTTTTATTTACCAATAGATTCATTTTATTTTCTACTAGTTGTCCTTACAGATTACAGATTTATTTGAGTGGAAATTATTTTTACAGAACCTACTATTTAGAAGTAAATTCCTGTTTTAAATAAAACTATCCATTTGTCAAACTTCTAAATATTTCTTCCAACGATTTATCTTTGTTATTGGATTGGATATTAGCTAACGAATCGTCTGCAACTATTTTACCTTTGTTAATTACAATAACACGATCACACATCGCTTCGACTTCTTGCATAATATGGGTAGACAGAATCACGGTTTTTTCTTTTCCAAATGTTTTAATTAATTCTCTAATTTCAATAATTTGATTTGGATCTAAACCAGAGGTAGGCTCATCTAAAATTAATACTTCAGGATTATGAATCATTGCTTGCGCAATACCAACCCGTTGCTTATAGCCTTTCGAAAGCGACCCTATTTTTTTATGCTGCTCAACTTGCAAACCTGTTTGTTCAATTATTTCAGCTATTCTAAATTCACTTTTAGCACCTAAATGATGAACACCAGTTAAAAATTCGAGGTATTCTCGAACATACATATCCATATATAATGGATTTGCTTCGGGCAAGTAACCAATTCGTTTTTGAATTTCTAATGGATTATCTTGAACATTAATATCACAAACATAGGCACTACCAGCTGTTGATGGCAAGTAGCCGGTAATCATTTTCATAGTGGTTGATTTGCCAGCCCCATTTGGGCCTAAAAACCCTACAATTTCACCCTTTTTAATAGCAAATGAAATATTGTCTACCGCTTTTTGATCACCATATACTTTTGTAAGATTTTCTACTTTTACTGACATAATTTATTTAAAATTCAGTCTGCAAAGTACATCGTTTTTTTTATGATTATCTGTTTAAAAGGCTAAAAATTATGAATTTATGAATTACTTATCTACCTATTGTTAAAAAGTATTTCACTTAATTTTGGTTGAAAATGAATTTACGATATATATTTCAACTTTGAAACGAGATGATGCAAGACACCAGCGAAATAAAAGCACTTTTACATTTATTAGATGATCCAGATGAAGAAATTTATCAAACGGTTTCAACTAAATTAAAACATTATGGGAAAGAAATCATTCCTACTTTAGAATCTTTTGGGGAACAAACGAACAACATTGAAGTACATGAAAAAATTGAACATTTAATTCATGATGTAAATTACAAAGATGTTTTAATTCGTTTTAAAAAATGGTTTAATGACCAAAATGGAAATCTTTTAGATGGTTCTACTTTGCTCACATCCTACTTATATGCCGATTTTGACAACGAACAAATTCATAAAACAATTAAATCTCTTTATCAAAGTTGTTGGTTAGAAGTCAATAATTACTTAACGCCTCTTGAACAAATAAATGTAATTAATAGCATTTTTTACAGCATGTATAAATTTACCGGCTTCGATTTAGAGGCCAATAAACCATCGCATTATTTTATCAATGAAGTATTAGATACACGAAACGGGAATAATTACTCTTTAGGTATTTTATATCAAATTATTTGTGAAAAATTGGATATTCCGGTATTTGCCATCCAATTGCCAAAACAATTTTTATTAGCTTATTTCAGTACACAATTTGATTTTTTTAAAAAAGAAGAAACTACATTAAAAATTCAATTTTTTATTGATCCAAATAATGGCAATATCTATTCTCAAAATGATGTAGATGTTTATTTGAAAAAATACAATTTAAAAACAGATGAGTATACTTATTTGCCTTTAAGCAATCATCAAAATATGTATAATCAATTAGAAGCCTTGTCTCAAGTTTATTCAATAACAGATGAGGAGGAAAAAGCTGCAGAATTGGAAAAAATAATGTCCTTTAAAGTATAATTCTTTTTACCACTCTTAAGCAATGTGTTCTTTTTCTTGTTTTTCTGTTGATGATGCCTTCTTGGTCTATAAAGTCTATTTCTACCCCTCCATTGCTTGAAGATGCGTGCAATATTTCAGTTGGTGAGATTAAAATTCCCACATGATTAATTTCATTGTCTTTATCCATAAAAAACGCCAAATCACCTAGTTGTGCGCCTTGCAAAAAGTCAACCACAACGCCCATTTCCATTTGTTTTGATGCTAAATGAGGCAAACAAATTGCAAACTGTTTATAATATGCTTTGCTTAAACCCGAGCAATCAATACCAGAAATAGTTACTCCACCCCATACATAAGGAGCATATAAAAATGATTTTACAAAAGTTGTTTTATCAAATTTAAAATCATCAAACCCATTTTTGAGTACCCAATATTGATGGCTGTTAATCGTAAATGATTCCTCATGCAAAATATAGGAGCCGGCAAATAATGGAATTTGAATTTGATTTTTTCTTAAATACAAGTCATTATTTTTCAATAAAATTCGTTTAGGAATTTCAACAATACATTCAAATTGAGTTTCTAAAACCCAGCCTATATCTTCTTTATTGGCTGTTTGAATTTTTATCCAATGTTCATTTCCTTTTTCTATTACCGTAACAATTTCACCAAAAAGCAATTGTGTGTGCAATTCTCCTTTGTGAGAAGGTTCATTAAAAACGTTTGAAATTGAAACATTACAAATCATGATTTCCATTTGGCAATATTACTACCTAATTAAGTTTGAAATGGAATTTGTAATTTATTTTTTTGAGGATTTATATTAGAAAATAAACACTTTATAGTATGCCGTTAACCACTAACTTTTACGTTCATTTAAATAACTTGCCAAATATTTACCCATACTAAAACAAGCTTGCAACAAATAACCACCAGTGGGAGCATCCCAATCGAGCATTTCGCCGATACAAAAAGTATTGTCTATATTTTTACAGGCTAAATGTGGTGTAACTGCTGTTAATGCAATGCCCCCAGTAGTCGAAATTGCCGCATCAATATCCCCTAAACCAATAATGTGCATAGGGAAATGTTTAATGTAATTGGCTACAAATTCGGGAGCGTGATATTCCTCTTTGGAAGTATAAATTTTTATTAAATCGAATTGCATTTGAGAAAGTTTTATACGTTTCAATAAAACATCTTTTATCGATAATTTATGTTCATTTTTTAAGATATCAACCAATTCTTTTTCAGTCAGCTCCAATTTAAAATCAACATGAATGATTGCTTTTTGATGAGCGACTAATTGTTTTCTTATGTTTTCACTGAGCGGATAAACACCACTGCCCTCTATCCCAAAATTGGTGATAACGGCTTCTCCTTTTTGCGTTTTATCAGCACAACTAAATGCTCCATTTTTTAATGCTTTGCCAGCATTGTCTTTGATAAATTCAGGTTTCCAATCCACTTTAAAAGCACAATTAGAGGGCGAAAACGGCACGGTGGCAATTCCTTTTTTGGTAAACAAATCAATCCAACATCCATCACTTCCAGTAACTTTCCAACTGGCGCCGCCCAATGCAAACACAGCAATATTAGGCTTTACAATTTTTGTTATGCCCTCATTTATAAACACTAAATCATCTCCTTTCCAACCCGTCCATTCATGTTTATAAAAAAGAGTTACTTCATTTTCAGCTATTTTTTTTTCGATGGCTTTTAAAACTTGAATGGGTTTTATTCCTT
>JBILBN010000124.1:0-4161 GCA_044353665.1 Chitinophagaceae bacterium
GTTTGACTGGGCCGAGGCCTTCGGAAAAATCATATGCATCGTCATATTTTGGTTCAACTAAGACATTTCCAGTACTGTCCTTGTATCCATATTTGCCATTTTCGTCTTTATAAGAGACCAAATCCTGCGAAAAGCCGATAAGCCTCCCTAAGCAAAGGGCGAATGTTAAAAGTGTTGTTTTCAAAAAGTTCATAAATAAAGAATTACGGTTAGCATTGTTAAATTTTTAATTCGCAAAAGTACCCCCCCATTTTTCGGTAATCAATCCCCAAAACCGTGATTTTTTAATTCAATTAGGTTCATTTTGGAGAAATAAGGATCAGAATTGTTATTTTCAGTTTTTCTTTTTGCGTAAAACATGCTAAATCGATTGTTTTTTCTTACACTTTTTTTAGGTTGCTATGGGTCCTTCCATGCTCAAATTGTTGTAAATGAAAACTTTAAACATTTACGTATCACGGAAGGAATTGCGTGCGGTATAGACTCTCAACAAGTTTGGATGGGAAAAGGTATTGAAGAATTAAAAACAAAACTCCTTTTTAAAAACAAAACCAGGCGGTACATTAAACATCAAAATAAATTTCCATTAATTCTAAAATTTGAAATAAAAAACACATCCAATAGAGCTTTGAACTGCATGTTGGACATCAACAATGTTGAAATTGATTATCTGCAATTGGTACATTTTGACTCGTTACATAAAGCACTTTATAAGTCGCCAATGCAAGGTGATATCTTTCCTTTCAATAAACGTTTAATTCCTTATCGAACAACTGTTTTTCCTCTTCAGATTCCAGCAAATTCTTCAACTACAATAATGCTTGGATTATACAATAAAAATAGAATTATTACAGGATTTATTGATTTTGACGAAGCAAACTATTGGCATTTAAAAACAAGAAAATCAAGTAATTATAACGGTTGGATTTCGGGAATATACGTTGGGTATTTTTTACTTGGGTTGATACTCTTTTTGATTATTAAACAAAATGTCTATTTGTTTTATTCGCTCTATGTTTTGAGTATTGTGCTTTTGATCAACACCATTTGGGGATATCCATTTCAATTTTTATTTCCTGAAAATAGTTGGCTGCAAGTTAGATTTTTATTACTCGTGCAATTATTCGGTTTATTGTCGCTTAATCTTTATGCCCTAACCTTATTTCAGATTGATGGTAAAAACAGAATGTTACAAAAGTTAAAATGGTATTTGATTTTAATCTTTGTTCTATTTATGTCAATTGTTTTATTGGATATCGGTAAAACTTTTGATATTGAAGATATACTGAGTAAAGTGCTCTATTTCTTTGAAGTTTCGAATTTTATCGTACTTATTTTAAGTGGGCCACTGATTTATTTTATAGAGAAAAAAAACAGTGGTCTCGTATTTTTCATTTCCTTTATCCCTGTGGGGTTATCGCTTTTATACTCTACCTTGTCTTTTATGATACCAACCTTGCCATACATACTTCTAATGGACAGTTTGAGTGTCACCTTATTTTTAGAAATTTTTATTTTGTCTCTTTTCATGGTCTATCAGTTTAAGAAAAGTTTAATTGAAAAATCAGAAATTCAAAGACAATTGTATGTTGTTTCAAAAGAAAATCAAATTGCCTTTATGAAAGGTCAGGAAGATGAAAAGAAAAAAATTGCCATGGAGCTGCATGATAGCGTTGCTACAGATTTGTTATTATTAAAAAATAGAATTGAACATTCAACACATGAGATGAACGAGAATAAAAAAACAATCGAATCTGTTGATCTTATTTCTCATCAAATTAGATCCTTAAGTCATGAACTTTTACCGTGGTCTTATCACAATCAAGATTTTAAAGATGCGATTTTCAATCTAATACAACCGTTAAGCAGTAAGATAGATGTTCATATTACTATTGAAAATGTTCCTATTTGGGTGGATTCATTTGCAAAAACTCAACTTTATAGAGTTGTTCAAGAACTTTTAAAAAACACGATTAAGCATGCGAATGCAAGAAGTATTTACATTCAACTTGTCAATTATGAAGACTCAATTGAATTGCATTATGAAGACGATGGAAAAGGTTTTGATATACAAAAATCTAATTCTGGAATTGGCATAAAAAGTATTTATTCACGTGTTGAATCAATCGGGGGTAAAATTAATATTGAATCTTGTTCCAATAATGGAATCCTCGCTATTTTAACACTTTTAAAACAGGATTTAAAATCAAACAGCTATGAAAATTTTAATAATTGATAATCATCCGATCGTTGTTCTGAGTTTAAAACAACTGGTTACAGAAAATTATCCGGATGCAGTAATTGAAACTGCAAATTCAAGTTTAGATGCAAATAATATGTTGAGCTCCAGTTATTTTGATTTAGTTATTTGTGATTTTTTCATCGATGAAAACAACGGTTTAGACATCTATACTTTGAATAAAAAAAATGGCTGTTTCACCGGATTTTTATTAGTCACTGTTCTTCAAAATGTCCCAATTATGCAATCTGCATTAAGAGGGGGTATTAATGGCATTGTGTCCAAGGAAACCTCATTTGATGAATATATACTGGCTATCGATTCAATTATAAATGGAAAAACCTATATATGCAAAACTATTGAACGGATGATTGCTAATTATGAATTAAATAAACAAAAAGGATTATTTATCACAAAACGAGAGTCTGAAATCATTCATTTAATCCATTTAGGGTTAAAGAACCAAGAAATTGCTTCCAAACTGAATGTATCCGTTTCTACCATTGAAACACATAAGAAAAACCTTATCAAAAAATTTAATTTATCAGGTAGTTCAGGATTGACTAAGTTTATAAGTGAAAATCAAATATTGGGAAAAATGGAGTTTTAGAACGATACAATTGATTTTGAAGCTAATTAAAATTAGAAATTTTCTAAAAATTTACAATGTCAATAATTTGAGGATGAGTCAAACAAAAATTTGCATAATCAAATCACGCTGTTTATCATTTCCTAGTAAAAATGTTTTTTCGCCCTTTATCTGAAATCCAAGTTTTGTATTGAATTCAATAGCCTTTTTATTCTTTTCCCAAACGCCCAACCAAATCTTTTGGGTTTTTAATGATAATGCGATTTTAAAGGCATGATTCATTAGTTCGAATCCAATTTTCTTTCCTTGAAATTTCTGAAGAACATAGATTCGCTCAATTTCTAATTCTCTTGAAAATTTATTCAATTTCAGATAACCGGCTAACTCTTTTTCAAGGTATGCAAAATAAAAATGGGAATTTTCGGTATTCATTTCATTCTTCAATACTTCAAGTGATAAATCTTTTGACAAGTATAGATTTATATCCTCATCCGTATTGAATGCAGCAAAGGTTTCATAAAAAGTTGTTTGGCTAAGATTAACCAATTCGAACAATTGATTTTGACCAACTTCTTCAATTTCAATGTTTAGTTTGCTCAACCTATTTTTTTCGTTTTAATAAAATCTAGAGTTCAATTTTGGTTGCATTAAATTTCAATTTTGGTTACTCTTCGATTAAAATATTTACTTAATAATTTCACAGAAAAAGCTGATGGCGTTAGTAAAAAAATAATGTTTCGAATAGCAATAAGAAAAGGATTCGAAAATTGACCAATTTTACCAAGTCGCAAACTCTCTTGATTTATTTCTTTGGCTCTGTCAAAATGTAACTCCTCATATCGTTCATATGCATCTGCACATAGTCCATATTTTTCGATACACTTAGCTAATAAATATGCTCCTTCAATTGCCGTGCATCCTCCCTGTCCCAAATTAGGTGTGGTTGGATGTGCTGCGTCTCCAATCAGAACTGCGTTGTTCTTATGCCATCCTCTCGTTGGTATTCGATCAGCCAAGCTATTTTTGATGATAAACTCAGTTTTTTCCATAAACATAGGAATTGGATGGTGCCAATCTGCAAATAACCTCATCAATTTTTCACGGGTCCCTTCAGGTTCATCGCTCTGCATAAATTCTTCATTACATGTTGCCCACCATCCATAAACTCCGTCTTTTATTGGGACAATTCCAACACGTTTACCTTTGCCCATCGTTTCACTTCCATGACCAATTGCGAAATCTGTTTTAATTACTCCTCTCCATATATTGTAGCCTCGAAAAATAGGTGCGCCGTCATTCATTACATATTTTCTTACTGACGAGTGAATACCAT
>JBILBN010000014.1:0-43184 GCA_044353665.1 Chitinophagaceae bacterium
TTTATTAATGATTTGTCTTTTAAAGTAAGTTGAGTAATCACAGTTTCAAATATCTCACCTGTTTCAATATTTTCAATTGAATTAGTAAGTTTATCAATTTCAAAACTCAATCCTTTTGTATTAACTTTAGACACATTACGAAAGTACAAAAATTAACACAAATACTCCTTATTTTTGCCAAATGAATTTATTAGAAGAAGTTGAATTTAGAGAAAAATGGACTGGCATTGAAGTCATGTTTTTAGAACGATTTGGTAAAAAACCCGATATGGAAGCCATTCTTTATTTGATAGGCATTAATGAATTGGGCGATTTACCTCAAAAAGAATTTACGAAAGAGCAAAAACAAGATTTAATGCATATAGCCACTTGTTCCCTATTGGCTCAAAGTGGCTATTATGAATACGATGGACACGATAAAGAAGGCTGGCCACACTATAAACTCGTAGAAAACCCACCTGCCGAAAGTTTGCAAAAACAAGAAATCCTTTTGAAGCAACATATTATTGCTTATTTTGAAGAGGAGTAAACTTATTTTATCCAATTTTAATTTAAAAAGGCCATTTGATTTTTATAAGAAAATCTATATACAACCCCTTGTTACCAAATTAACGAATTAGCTTTACCTTTGCCCACATTTTATTGATAATATATGTCTGATAATAAATACTACATACCCAAGCATTTGCACATGCCTACGCTTGAAACTGAAATTCTAGCGCGTTGGAAGGAAGAAAATACGTTTGAGAAAAGCATCGAAAACCGGGATGGAAAAGATTCTTTTGTTTTCTATGAAGGGCCACCATCTGCAAATGGAATGCCTGGTATTCACCATGTAATTTCTCGTACGCTAAAGGATATGGTGTGTAGATACAAGACCATGCAAGGGTTTCAAGTAAATCGTAAAGCTGGTTGGGATACCCATGGCTTGCCTGTAGAGTTAGGTGTTGAGAAGGAATTAGGTATCACTAAAGAGGACATTGGCAAAAAAATTACCGTTGAAGAATACAATGCAAAATGTCGTGAGGCAGTTGGTCGTTTTAAGGATAAGTGGGATGAAATAACCACTAAAATGGGTTATTGGGTTGATCTTTCAAAGCCTTATGTAACCTACGAAAACGAATATATCGAAAGTCTTTGGTGGTGTTTAAAAACCTTGCATACAAAAGGATATTTATACAAATCTGTCTCTATACAACCCTATAGCCCTGCAGCAGGAACAGGTTTAAGTTCGCATGAATTAAATCAACCGGGTTGCTATAAAGATGTGAAAGATACGAGTGCTACAGTACTATTCAAGATATCAGATGTCGGATGTCAGCTATCAGAGAAAGTTGATTTAGTTAATCAATTGAATTTATTAATTGCCGACAACCGACAACCGACAACCGACAACATTTACTTCATGGCTTGGACAACCACTCCATGGACATTGCCTTCTAATTTGGGATTGACTGTTGGTCCAAATATTAATTACTGTTTAGTAAAAACATTTAATCCTTATACACACGAATTACAATTTGTTATTTTAGCAGAGAATTTAATTCCAAAATATTTTAAAACAGAAGCTGAAAATGCGGATTTTGAGGGTTATTCAGCAGAATCGAAAATAATTCCTTATCAAGTTTTAGGTTTATATAAAGGTTCAGAACTAGAAGGTTTAGTATATGAACAATTATTACCCTTTGAGTCAAATTCTTCAGTAAAAATTTTGGAGCAAACTCCAGATGCAAAACCTTTTAAGGTAATTTGTGGTGATTTTGTGACAACAGAAGATGGAACAGGTATTGTACATACTGCACCTGCTTTTGGTGCCGATGATTACAAAGTGGGTCAAAAAAACAATTTGGGCATTTTAACCTTGGTAGACAGACAAGGAAAATTCATTGATGGAACGGGTGAATACAGTGGTCGTTTTGTAAAAAATTATAAAGATGAAAAGGACTATCAAGATGTAAATGTTGATATTTCAATTGATTTAAAAAAACGTGGACAAGCATTTAAAGTAGAAAAATACGAACACAGCTATCCACATTGTTGGAGAACCGACAAACCCATTATTTACTATCCTTTAGATGCATGGTTCATTAAAACCACTGCTGTAAAAGATAGAATGATTGAATTAAATAAAACCATCAATTGGAAACCAAAAGCAACAGGCGAAGGTCGTTTTGGCAATTGGCTTGAAAATATGGTGGATTGGAATTTAAGTAGAAGTCGCTATTGGGGAACGCCATTGCCTGTTTGGAGAAGTGAAGATGGAACAGAGGAAATTTGTTGTGGAAGTATTGAAGAAATCAAAGCAATGATGCACGAAGAAAGTCCTGAAAAAGACTTAAAAGATGTGCATAAACCATATATTGACAATGTAATTTTAAAATCACCTACTGGACAAAAAATGTTCCGGGAGCCAGATTTAATTGATGTTTGGTTCGATAGTGGTGCAATGCCTTATGCTCAATGGCACTATCCTTTTAGTGTTGTTGGAAGTCAGATGTCAGATGTCAGCAATACATTAAGCCCGACATCCGACATCCGTCATCTGCCACCTTCTTTCCCAGCCGATTTTATTGCTGAAGGTGTTGACCAAACTCGTGGTTGGTTTTATACGTTGCATGCTTTAGGCGTTTTATTATTTGATTCTGTTGCCTATAAAACGGTTGTTTCAAACGGCTTAGTTTTAGATGCTAAAGGAAACAAAATGAGTAAGCGTTTAGGCAATGTGGTAGATCCTTTTGAAACCATTAACAAATATGGTGCCGATGCAACTCGTTGGTACTTAGTTACAAATGCATCTCCTTGGGATAGCTTAAAGTTTGACAGCAAAGGAATTGAGGAGAGTCAACGTAAATTATTTAATACGCTTTACAACACCTATACATTTTTTGCATTGTATGCCAATGTAGATGGATTTTCATTTGCAGAAAAATTTATTCCAATTAATGAACGTCCAGAAATAGACCAATGGATTATTTCTTCATTAAATAGCTTAATCAAAAATGTGCAAGAAAACATGAATGATTATGAGCCAACAAAGGCTGGCCGTTTGATAGACGAGTTTGTAGATTCTAATTTAAGTAACTGGTATGTTCGTTTGTGTCGTCGTCGTTTTTGGAAAGGAGAATATGAGCAAGATAAAATTGCAGCCTATCAAACACTGTATGAATGTTTGGAGATATTGTGTAAATTAATAGCACCTATTTCACCTTTCTTTAGTGATTGGTTGTTTAATAATTTAAATACAGCTACAAAAAGAGAAAGTTATAGCTCGGTTCATTTAGCTAATTTCCCTATTGTAATTCCTGATGATATCAATGAAGGACTAGAAAAACGGATGCAAATAGCACAAGATGCCTGTTCTTTATTATTATCACTTCGAAAAAAAGCAAATATTAAAGTGCGCCAGCCACTACAAAAAGCGATAGTGCCATTAGTAGATCCAAGCTTACAATTTGATATTGATTCAGTAGCAGATATTATAAAAAGCGAAGTAAATATAAAAGAAATAGAATATATATCGGGCGATAATGACATCATAAAGAAAAAAATTAAAGCCAATTTTAAAACATTAGGTGCTAAAATGGGACCATTAATGAAAGCTGTGGCAGCAGAAATTGGCAAATTTGGCGCTTTTGAGATTGTAGAAATTGAGAAAAATGGTGTTATTTATATTCATGTGGAAGGTCAAACGGTTGAAATTACTTCAGCAGACGTAGAAATTACCTCAGACGATATTCCAGGATTATTAGTGGCAAGCAAAGGAATTTTAACGGTCGCATTAGATATTTCCATCACTAAAGAATTAGAAGAAGAAGGCTTGGCCCGTGAATTTGTCAATCGGATTCAAAAAATCAGAAAAGACAGTGATTTTGCCTTGACAGACAGAATAAATGTGACCATTGAAATGAACGAATTGTTAAAATCAGCTTTGGATAATTATAATTACTATATTTGCAAGGAAATTTTAGCAAATAATCTTAAATTTTCGACAGAAATAGTTGATGGTACTGAAATAGAAGTCAATAACCAACAACTAAAAGTATTAATAAATAAAAATTAAACTTCTTTATGGCTACAAAAAAATCAGCTCCTAAAAAAGTAGAAGCTAAAAAAACAGTAAAAGTAGTGGCAAAATCAGCTTCTAAAAAACCAACCGCAAAACCTGCAGCTAAACCAGTTGCAAAAAAGCCAGTAGCAAAGGTAGCATCAAAATCAGCTCCCAAAAAAGCTACAGTTAAACCTGTAGTTAAAAAAGCTGTTGCAAAACCAGTAGCAAAAAAAGTTGCAGTAAAACCTGTGGTTAAAAAAGCTACAGTAAAACCTGTAGTTAAAAAAGCTACAGTAAAACCTGTAGTTAAAAAAGCTACAGTAAAACCTGTAGTTAAAAAAGCTACAGTAAAACCTGTAGTTAAAAAAGCTACAGTAAAACCTGTAGTTAAAAAAGCTGCAGTAAAATCTGTAGTTAAAAAAGTTGCAGTAAAACCTGTAGTTAAAAAAGCTGCAGTAAAATCTGTAGTTAAAAAAGCTGCAGTAAAACCTGTAGTTAAAAAAGCTGCAGTAAAACCTGTAGTTAAAAAAGCTGCAGCAAAACCTGTAGTTAAAAAAGCTACAGCAAAACCTGTAGTTAAAAAAGCAGTATCATCTGTATCAAAACCTATGGTAAAAAAAGAACCGGCGAAAGTGACTCCAAATGGTTTAGATAAAAAAGGTGCTGTTAAGGTTGAAAAACCTGAAAAACCTGTAAAACCTGCAAAAGTAGCAAAGCCAAAATCTGCAAAAGCAGCACCAACTAAAACGGTAATTGCTAACAATTCTATTCCTAAAAAATCAGACGTTTTTAAAACAACAACATTTGGTGTTGCCAATTTAAAAAATGATTCAGGAAAAGTAATTGCGCATAGAAAAACAGCCGACTTAAAAAGAAAAAATAATGATTTTGGAGATGTTAAAAAACTAGATGTAGAATATACAAGGTCAATATTAGATATGGTTCCGGATGATTCTAAAACGAGTTATAGATACAGTGACGATGATTTACAAGAATTTAGAGAAATTATTGAGCGAAAATTAGACACTGCAAAAGCAGAATTGCAATATTTACAGGGTGTAATTATGCGAAAAGACGAAAGCGGTACTGATGACACAGAAAATAAATATCAAAATATGGAAGATGGAAGTGCTTCAATGGACAGAGAACAATTTAATCAGTTAGCAGGTCGTCAAGTTGCATTTATTTCTCATTTGGAGCAAGCTTTAGTGAGAATTGAAAATAAAACCTATGGCATTTGTCGGGATACAGGAAAATTAATTGATAAAGCTCGTTTACGTGCTGTGCCTCATGCCACGCTAAGCATCGAAGCTAAAAATGCAAAAAAATAATTTAATTTTAGTCTAGAAATTAAAACGGCATTCAATTTAGAATGCCGTTTTTTTATTTAGTTAACAGCGTTTTTTATTTCTTTTTAAATTGCTCAATTGCATTTCTAGTAAATGAGCTTAAAACTAATTTCCCACTTAATGCAGCTCGTTCGTTTAATAAAGTATCCCAATTTTCAGTGCCTGACCAAAATACTTTTTTCAAATCTGCCATTGCCTCAGGATTACTGTGTGCTAATTTGTTTGCTAAACGAGCAACTGCATCATCTAACTCTTCTGTTGATTTATGAATTTCGCAATATAATGCATGTTTTTTTGCCCATTCAGCACTGCGCCATTCAGTTGCATCGATCGCTAATTGTGAAAAACAAGAAGTTCCTAATTTGCGCTCAACGGCCGGACCTACTACAAATGGTCCAATACCCACTGCTAATTCACTTAATTTTATAGAAGACTCCTCAGTCGCTATGGTATAATCGCAAGCAGCAGCTAAACCAACTCCACCGCCTACGGCTTTCCCTTGCACACGCCCAATTACGAATTTGTGTGATTTTCTAATGGCATTTATAACCAATGCAAAACCTGAAAAGAATTGTTTACCTTCTGATTCGTTTGAGATAGCGATTAATTCATCAAAACTTGCGCCGGCACAAAATGCGCCTTTGCCTGCCGATTTTAAAATGATAACCCTTACGCGTTCATCTTGACCCGTTTTATCTATTGCGATAGCTAAATTACTTAAAATAGCAGCTGGTAGTGAGTTGCTTGCTGGGTGAAAAAATTCTACGGTAGCAATACCATGTTCAATTTCGGTGTTTACGTACCCGTTTGCATTGTTTGTCATTATATTTTTTTCTTTAGAATATAAAAGTAAATAATAAATCGAAATGTATTAAAATTGTATAGATAAATATTTGCTAATTGTTCTGATTATATTTTTTATTTATTATTAAATGCTGTTATGATAAATAAAAAAATAGTTAATTTTTAAAATCATTTATTTTTAGTCTATTGTACAATAGAGTTTCTTGATAATTTGAATTGTCTAACACTCGGGCAAGTTAATCGGAATATTAATGGCTAAGCCCCCATCGCTTGTTTCTTTATATTTATGGTTCATGTCTTGTGCAGTTTGCCACATTGTTTTCACTACATTGTCTAAGCTCACTTTTGCATCAAACGGATTGCCTTGCAACGCCAATTGTGCAGCCGTAATGGCTTTTATTGCACCCATCGTGTTTCGTTCAATGCATGGTATTTGTACTAAGCCCCCCACCGGGTCACACGTTAATCCCAAATGATGTTCCATTGCAATTTCGGCTGCTTGCAACGTTTGGTTAGGTGTGCCACCTAAAGCTTCACACAAGGCTGCTGCTGCCATGGCACTGCTCACACCAATTTCAGCCTGACAACCACCCATCGCTGCCGAAATAGTTGCTCCTTTTTTAAATAAACAACCTATTTCAGAGGCTACTAATAAAAAACGAATAATTTTTTCATCCTCGTTGCCGTCGCAAAATATAATGTAATAGCTCAGCACAGCCGGAATAACCCCTGCAGCGCCATTGGTAGGGGCTGTGACCACTCGGCTAAACGAGGCATTTTCTTCATTTACAGCTAAGGCAAAACAACTCACCCAATCCAAAATATATTGAAATTGCTGACCACCTTTTTGGATACATATAATCCATTCATCAAAATTGATATAACTACAATCTTTAATTAATTTTTTGTTCAATGCTGCAGCTCGTCTCGAAACTTTTAAACCACCAGGCAAAATACCTTCACGATGCGCACCTCTAAAAATGCATGCTTTCATCACGTTCCAAATAGCTAAAATTCCTTGCTTAGTTTCTGTTTCACTCCTCCAAGCGAGCTCATTTTCCATCACCACCTCAGCAATGCTGAAACCCGTTTTCATACACCAATGCAAAATATCTGAGGATTTATCAATCGGAAAAGGCAATTGAACAGTTGATAAATTCAATGATTCTTTTTCTTCTTTTACCACAAAACCACCACCAATCGAGTAATAAGTGTCCGCAAGGGTTTCACCATTTTCATATTCTACTAAAAACGTCATTCCATTCGGATGAAAAGGCAAGCTTTCCTCCATCAAAAAAACCACTTCTGCTTTTGGATTAAAATGTAAAACTCGTTCCCCATTTAATTTTAACTCCTGTGTTTCATTCATTGCTGCAATGGTAGAGTCTATTTTCTCCACATCAAACGTAACAGGATTTTCTCCACACAAACCTAACAAAACAGCAATATCGGTACCATGCCCTACACCCGTTTTTGCCAAAGAGCCATAAAGCAAAATACTTATTTTTTTGATTGATTCAAACAGACCTTGTTTTTTTTGATTATCAATAAACAACAACGATGCTCTCCATGGTCCAAGTGTATGCGAGCTACTAGGCCCTATTCCTATTTTAAAAATATCAAAAACTGAAATTGATTCGTATGACACGTATTTTATTTTTTAACAAAGCGAAGTTAAAGTAAAACCATTTTAAACCAATAACAAGGTTTCAAAAATGACTGTTTATTTTTTGAGGTCGAGGTCTAAAACATTAATCATTACCGTTGTATCTATTCTGCTATTCGGAAATACCAATTTTTAGTAATTAGAACTAAAAATTAAACACTCAAAACTATTTCCTTATATTTGCAACCTAAAAAATTGATATGTCTCAAGTAAAAAAAGGTGATGTAGTAAAAGTACATTATAAAGGAACATTAACTGCAGATGGCACAATGTTCGACAGTTCAGAAGGTAGAGAGCCTTTAGAATTTACAGCTGGTGCCGGTATGGTAATCGCTGGTTTTGATAATGGAGTGTTAGATATGACTGTGGGCGAAAAGAAAACCGTAAACATTCCTTTTATGGAAGCGTATGGTCCTAAAAACGACCAAATGGTTTTTGAATTCGACAGAGCGCAAATTCCTGCCGAAATGGGCGAACCAGAAGCAGGCATGATGCTAGAAATGCACGACCAAGAAGGAAATACCTTACCCGTTGAAATTATTGAAGTAAAAGAAACAACGATTGTGTTAGATGGCAATCACCATTTAGCTGGTAAAGATTTAACCTTCGATATTGAATTAGTAGAAATAGGAGCTTAAGCCCTTTCTTATATATCTTTTAGTAAAAGGAGTTCGTTAAGTCGGGCTCCTTTTTCTGTTTGTTGCAAACTGCCTAACTCATTAACTCTGTCGTGTTCAAAAAACAGTAGCCAATTATTTTCAATAGCATCTTGAAATACTTTTTGTTTTTCATTGAGCGTATCAAGTGGCCTCATATCATAACCCATTACCCAAGGTAATGAGATGTGTGCAGCAGAGGGAACTAAATCGGCACAATAAAATATTTTTTGACCATTGTAATTGATTAATGGCAACATCATAGAGTCGGTATGCCCATTCACAAAACGAATTTCCATATTGTCAGTAAAAGAAATGCCTTCTTTGTGGTCGATGAATTGTAATTGTCCACTTTTTTGAATGGGTAAAATATTTTCTTTTAGGAACGATGCTTTTTCTCTTGCATTAGGCTGTAATGCTGAATTCAAATGGGTTTCGTTGCTCCAATAAGTTGCATTATTAAACGCTGGAACTAATTTTTCACCATCTCGTTTGATGGCACCACCACAATGATCAAAATGCAAATGCGTTAAAAATACATCGGTAATGTCATCTGTGCTAAAGCCTAAAGTTTTCAAAGATTTTTCCAACGAGTCATCGCCATGGGGTTGAAAGTGCGAAAAGAATTTTTCATCTTGCTTGTTGCCCATACCTGTGTCTATTAAAATAAGTTTGTTATTTTCTTCCATCAACAAACAACGCATTGCCCAAGTGCACATGTTGTTTTCATCAGCCGGATTGGCTTTGTTCCACATGCTTTTTGGAACCACACCATGCATTGCACCACCATCTAATTTAAAAAGCCCTGTATTAATTGTATATAGTTTCATTTTGAATATTTTTAAAATTTCTCAACTTAGTGAGAGGATGTGTTAAAGTCTTTTTTTGACAATCGAAGTAAAAGCAATAAACCGATAATAAAATATATAGATAATGCAATCGTTGAATTTCGCATGCCTCCCAATTGGTCTGCTACCAATCCAAATGACAATGTACCAATTACGATGCCCACTTTTTCGCAAACATCATAAAAACTAAAGTAAGATGCAGTGTCTTCTGTAGCAGGTAATAGTTTAGAATAAGTAGAACGTGAAAGCGACTGAATGCCTCCCATTACCATCCCTACAGCAAATGCAATTCCATAAAACTCATTTACCGTACTTACAAAAAAGGCAGCAAAGCAAATGCCTATCCAGCTAATGATTAAAAGCATTAATGCAAAAACATTTCCTTTTTTAGTGGATAGATAAGCAAATAATTTAGCACCTAAAATGGCTACTAATTGAATGATTAATACAACCGATAATAATTGGGTGGTTTCCATTTTTAATTCGTCCGATGCAAAATAGGTTGCCATATACATCACGGTTTGAACTCCCATATTGTAAAAGAAAAAGGACAATAGAAATTTTTTCAACGAAGGCGTATGGGCTAAATTATTAAACACCAGTTGCAGTTCTTTATATCCATTCAAGATAGAAGAACTAGATAGGTCATTTTGTTTATTTGGAGATTCAGTTAAACCATTAAACGTGATTTGTGCAAAACCCAACCACCATAAACCAACAGCTACAAAAGAAAAACGAACAGGAATAGTTCCTAAACCCCAATGTAAATTATCGTTTAAAAGTATAAATGCAAAACAAATAATCATTAATGCGACACTGCCAATATATCCCATAGAAAAGCCTTTGGCACTCACATTGTCTTGCTCTTTTTTGCTGGCAATTTCGGGTAAAAATGCATTGTAAAAAACAATGCTTCCACAATAACCAATAGACGCAATGACTGAACAAATGATGCCAAACCACACATAATAATTTCCTAAAAATTCTTTATCAAAAAAATACATTGCCATACAAGCCATTGAACCCACATAACAGAAAAATTTCATGAACGCTTTTTTATTTCCTTTGTAATCGGCAATGGAAGAAAGCAAGGGAGAGAGAATGGCAATGAGTAAAAAAGAAAATGCTATGGAATAAGAGGCTAATGATGTACGAGAAATTTGTATGCCAAAAAAATCCATAAACTCAGGTGCAACGGCTGTGTAATAAGCAGGAAAAATGGCCGATGTGATAATTAATGAATAGGCAGAATTTGCCCAGTCATAAAATGTCCATGCACGAATCGTTTTTTTGTCGTCTAACATAGTTTATTTGTTGCGTTTAAAATCCATGATATTTATTTTGTTTGTACAAAATGAATATTCATTGGGGTCGTTAGAGGCTATAATAATTATTTTTTCTTTACAAAAATCTTGAATCATTTTATTGTATAAATCTATTCCGGCTTTGTCTAAATTGGTACAAGGTTCATCTAACATTAAAACAGGTGCATCGGCAAAAATAGCTTGTGCCAATTTCACCCGTTGTTTCATTCCACTCGAAAAATTGGATATGAATTTATGCTGTGCTTTTTCTAAACCAATAATTGAAATCATGTCTTCTACTTTATGGTTTGTTTTTTTAAACGAAAAATGATAAGTCAAAAACTCTAGCAAGGTCATTTCTTCAATCACTTCTAAATAAGGTGCGCAAAAAGAAACCGTTGAGAAACGAGTTTCAGCATCTAGCTCTTTTCCATTTTGAGAAAAAATAACACTTCCTTTTGAGGGAGAGACGAAGCCAGAAATAATTTGCAATAACGTTGATTTTCCTGAACCATTAATGCCTAATAAAACCGTTGAAGATGGCGCAACAAAATCTGCCGAAAAATCATGAATGATTTCTTCTTGCTCAAAACGTTTGATGATATTTTGTACTTGTATTTTCAGAAATGTAAATGTAATGCCATTTGTATTTATAAAATAGTCTAAAGTTATTTTATAAATTTATCCAATGAGAAAATAGAATCGTATTTAATATGTAAATAAAATAAACGCAATTAAATCATGGATGACTGCTACTAGAAGGGTTTCCATTTGATATCAATAATTATTTTTTCTTTTTGTAACGCACTAAAACTTCTGCAAACACTGGGTGATGAATAATTTCTTTTTCGATAGTCTTCAAAGCCGTTTGTTTTGAAGGATTTTCGGTTAAAGCATCTTCAAGATGGATTACAGCGTCTTTAGTTTTGCCCATGGCTAATAAAATTACTGCTCTAAAATAAACAAACTCTACTTTATGTCCACAATGTGCTTCAGCAATTACTAATTGAGACAAAGCCTCGTCCAAATATTTAGCTGTATATAATGCTTTTACTAAAGCAACCCATGTCGATTTTAAATCGGGTCTTAATTGAATGGCATTTAAAAAACAAACCAATGCTTCTTTTTCAGCATTCATTTCCATGAGGCAGTTACCCAATGCCATGCAATATGTAGCATTGTCTTTGTTGATATGGAGTGCAACCGAATATGCTTTTATCGCTTTTTCCCATTGAGATTCTTTTGTATAGGTTTCTCCAATTTTATAAAAAATTTGATCATCTTTCGGATTTAGTTGAGATGCTTTTCTATAATATTGTCGAGCTTTTTTATATTGTTTTTGTTTATGAAAACAATATCCTATGGCTTCTAAAATAACATCTTCGGGTTTAGCGATGCTCATGTGCATTTCTAACACTTCTATGGCTTTGTTGTATTGTTTAAGTTGAATGTAGGCATCGCCCATGTTTCGATAGGCATATTCTATTTTATCGTCTATGGCCAAACAGTATTCGTAAGAATCAATTGCTTTTTCAAATAATTTTAAACCTTGGTAAGCAACGCCAATGTTGTACCATGCCATTGAGTTATAAGGGGTTTCGTCTATTATTTTTTGATGGATTTCGATACTTTCTTCATGTTTGCCATTAATTTCTGCCCAAAAACAAATACGCATTAATGCTTCTTCGTTAGCTGAGTCATATTCTAAAATTTTTTTAAGCGTTTCAAAAACTTTTTCAAACTCTTCTAACTCGTCATAAATTTCTGAAAGCTCTAATAAAATATCGATTTTATCAACGCTCTCAAAATTATCTACATTAAGTTCTAAAATTTCGGAAGCTTCTTTAAATTTACCTTGTTCAAGCAAAATATCCGATTTTAAAAAAACGGCTTCAATATTTTTAGGATCAATTTCATCTAAACTGTCTAATACTTTTAATGCTTGCCCAAATTTTTTATGATTCGTAAGCCACTCCGCTTTTCGTATTAACAAAGAGGATGAAAAAGGATAAAGGGTTATACAAACTTCATATGCAAATTGAATATTTTCATTATCATTATTCGATTCGAAAAAATCTAATAGAAACTCAAAATCATCCTCAGAAACTAGCCCATGAGGTTCTCCTTTTTTTATTTTATTAAATTTAATTAACAAATCGTCAAGATCATGAAAATCTTCTTCGAAAAAATCATCATTAAACATAAAAAGTGTTTTTCGTTTATGTAAATATAGGGAAAAACTAAGAGAGAGAATCCATTATTTTCAATAAATTGTGCCATTAATCTATTTATTATTTCAATTTGAAGTTAGCCTATTTTATGCTAAATTTGAATTTTAAATAAAATATACATGGAATTTATAAAGCATTTTCACAGTGGATTACGTTGGGTAGTATTGATTTTGGCTATTTTGGCAATTTTAAGGGCTTTTATGGGAATGCAAAAAAAATCGGTGTTCTCAAGTTTGGATAATAAGATTAGTTTAATGTTAATATCTTTTATGGATATTCAGCTCATACTTGGATTGGTTCTATATTTTTTAGGTGCTTTGGGTATCAAAAATATTCAAAATATGGGGATGGCAGAAGTTATGAAAAATCCGTACAGTCGTTTTTTTGCAATGGAGCATTTAGTAGGTATGTTAATCGCCATTGTTATTTTTCATGTAGGTCGTTCAAAAAGTAAAAAAGCAATTGATGATGCATCAAAACATAAAAATGCATTTGTTTATTATTTAATCGGGTTGCTTATTATTTTAGCCTCAATTCCTTGGCCTTTTAAAGCTGGTTTTGAAGGTATAGGCTGGTTTTAATTGCTGATAGTTTCTCAATATTAGAAATACCGAAGCTCGTTTTTTATTGAAAAGGAAGTAATTTATTTTTGAAATAACGCAAAATAACGTTCTTTCATTACAGCAACATGATGTAGTTCGTGCCCTGTAATTATCCATGCACAAGCCCTAGCGCTCATCGTAAAACTGCTTGCAATACCTGCTCGTTTCATAAATGGTATTGGCAAATTATTAAAAAATGCAATGCTTGCTTGTCGGGTAGTTTTATATTCTTTCAATAATTTTTTAATCGGAATTTTATTTGCTTGGGCTTCTTTAGCAAATTCATTTTCATCAAAAAAAGGCATTGGTGTTTTATCATTTCTTGCAAAACGCATGGCTCGGTAAACAAATACTCGCTCGCAATCTATTATATGAACCAATAAGTCCTTCAAACTCCATTTTTCAGGCGCGTAGGGTGTGCATAATTGTTCTTCTGTAAAATTTAACAACGCAGTTTCTAGCCATTTGCTGTTTGCTTTTAGTTGGTCCAAAACACTCTTTTTTTCATCAACTAATTGAACGTATTGTTCATAATACATTGCATGTTCGGTGTAATTTGGCTTTGTTATTTTTTTCATGATAAATGTTTTAAACTAAAAAAAAATCAGCAGCAATGTGATCTGCTAATAATTTTCCTTGTTGTGTTAATGTAATGATCTGCTTGTTTTCTTTGATTAATTCCTGCGAAAGATATTGATTTTTTGTACGTTCAAAAGCTACTTTTTGTGTATCTGAAAATTGATTTAAAACCGATGAATAATTATATCCTTCAATGGTTCGTAAACCAATCATAATGGATTCATTGATGATTTGCGAAGCGGTTAACACTTCCAACTCGATCAATGGATTCTTGTTTTGTATGCCTTTAATATAGTTCGCATTGTTGGCTATATTCCATTGTCGACAACTTCCATTATAGGAGTGTGCAGAAGGACCTATACCTAAATAGGAAACGCCTTTCCAATAACTGCTGTTGTGCTGTGCTCTTTTGCCAAGCTTGGCATAATTAGAAATTTCATAATGCTCAAAGTCATTTTCGTTTAAGCGATTCATTAAATATTCATATTGTTTGGCACTTTGTTCTGCATCCATGGGCGGCATTTTTTTATGTTGAATAAATGAACTGAATGCCGTGTGAGGTTCAACTGTCATGGCATAACAAGATAAATGGGGAATATTCATTTCCAAAACGGTATCAATATTGTGTGTCCATTTTTTGTCGGTTAATAATGGATAACCAAAAATTAAATCTACACTGATATTGTCAATGCCCGATTCCAATGCATTCTGAATGCAGCTTACCGCTTCCAGTCCATTGTGCGTTCTGTTCATGAAAAGTAAATCTTCATCAAAAAAACTTTGAATTCCTATGCTTAAACGATTGATTCCCATTTTTGCGAATGCACTTATTTTTTCTTTTTGCAAATCATCAGGGTTGGCTTCTAAAGTCAATTCTATTTTTTCTGCAACCTTGAAATTTTTATAAACTGCATTAATGATTTTTTCCAAATCTGCAACATCTAAAATACTTGGCGTTCCACCTCCAAAATAAATGGTTTCTATTTTTTCTGAAGAAAAATAGGTTTTACGAAGTTCTATTTCAGATACTAAACTATCAATTAATTCGTTCTTAAGGGTTAATGTTGTTGAAAAATGAAAATTGCAATAATGACATGCTTTTTTGCAAAAAGGAATATGAATGTAAATGCCTGCCATAATCAGTATTAATAAATGTAAATGTACTTTCTTTGTAAATATAAACGAATTGAGAACGAAATTTTTATATATCCTCTTTTTATTGTGTTCCTTCACTTTTGAAGGTCAGGCACAAAATTATCGGTTGCAATTAAGCGGACAGGATAAAGATAGCTTTTTGTTGTTAAGTCAAATGCCTATTCATTTCCAAAGCGCTACAGATGGTGAAATAGCCTTGCAAAATGCAAAAAACGAATTAATTAAAAAAGGATATTTTGCGGCAAGCATCGACAGTGTTCAATGGAGCGATTCAATTGCAAATGCATTTGTTTTTTTGGGTAAAAAATATGAATGGGCTTTATTAATGAATAAAAATATTCCACAAAATTTACTAACTCAATTTCGTTTTGATGAAAAAAAATATTTCAATAAACCAATTGATTTAAAAAAAATAGAATCTTTATTTAATAAAATAACTCAATATTATGAAAATAATGGATATCCTTTTTGTGCATTACATTTAGATAGTTTAACAGAACAGCATGGAAAAATAACGGCGCTTTTATTGTTAGAAAAAGGGCCATTGACTAAAATTGACAGCATTAAAATAAATGAAGATGCCAATATTTCTAAAAGCTACGTATTGAATTATTTAGGCTTAAAAGAAGGCATGTTGTATGATGAACGAAAAATAAAATCCATCAACAAAAAATTGAGAGAGCTTAATTTTTTAGAAGCCTCTAGCCCATGGAGAATTTATTTTACGTCTGTAAAAACTACCTTAAATCTGTACTTAAAAAATAAATCGGCGAATCAAGCAGATGTACTCATTGGGTTGCTGCCCAATAATTCAGAAATAGGCGGCAAATTTTTAGTCACTGGAGACATCAAATTAGGATTAGTAAATGCACTTAATAAAGGAGAAAGCATTCAAATAAATTGGCAAAATTTACAATACAAATCACCCAGATATGACATTAAATTTTTGATGCCATATTTACTCAATTCACCCATTGGAGTTACCGGAAAATTTAATTTTTATAAAAAAGACACCACCTTTAAAACCATTAACGGGCAGCTTGGACTTTTGTATCAATTATCGGCTTCGGATTATGTGAAATTGTATTATGAATTGGCCAGCAGTCAATTAGTGAGTGTAAATATTCCCAATTTAAAATTTACCAGGGCATTGCCAGCCAATGCAGATGTATCCTATAAAACAATAGGCTTTGAAACTGTTTTTCAACAAGTTGATTATCGATTAAACCCAAGAAAAGGGTACTCCATATTTATCAATGCCGGCTTATCGTTTAGAACAATTTTAAAAAATGAAACCATCGAATCTACATTTGATGCAATTGCTCAAAAACCTTTTTCATACTTATATGATACCCTTATTTTAAAAAACAATAAATATCAATTGCAATCAAAATGGCATTATTATTTTCCATTGAAAAAAAGAGCCACATTAGCAGCTATGCTCAATGTAGGTGTTACGATTAGCAATAATACACTCTATAAAAATGAATTATTTCAAATTGGCGGTTACCGATTGTTACGGGGTTTTGATGAAGGTAGTTTGTTTGTAAATAATTATGAAATTTTAACGATTGAACCAAGGTATTTATTATCGACCAATTCCTATTTCTTTTTGTTTACTGATATTGGTTTTATTCAAGAAAAATACAATACGATTAATAGAAACAGTATGCCCTACAGTGTTGGATTAGGGATGTCGTTTGAAACCAAAAGCGGTCAATTTAATATTAGCTATGCCGTTGGAACCATGCAAAAGCAGGACATTCAATTAAAAAATTCTAAAATACATTTTGGCTATGTAAATTATTTTTAAAGATTGTTTTTATATAATTAATCTTTTATTCCAATTTATAAATGATAGAACTCAGGTTGGACTAAAAAACACTTGGCAAAACGATTCTTTTTTTAAGCTATCAATAGTTTATTATGGAGACATTAATGTGCATTTACTTTAGAACCGCATTTAGACAACTAAAATTTATTGCTTATCTTCGATAAAATAAATTTTCATGAAATTACTTATTTTCTCTTCTATTTTAGCTACTTGTACACTCGGTATGTTTGCTCAAGAAAAAACACAAACGGGTCACTTTACAGGTCCGTTTTCGGCACCATTGATGGCTACAAACAACACCCAAGATTTGTTGAAAACCAATTGGGAAATATCTTTTCAATCGTTATACAAAAAAAACAAGGCAGATATTTTTCATACGAAAGCATTGAAAAATAAAAAAATGGATGACAAAATAAAAGCCATTCGTGCACAACATTTTAATCAACCTTTACAAAAAACGGCTGCTAATAATCCTACCATTGGCACCAATTTTAAAGGCAACGATTTAAAAACATGGACACCAACCGATAATTCAATAGCGGTTTCAAACAGTGGGTATATAGTGAGTTGCATAAATTATGGCATCGAATTTTATGACACCGCAGGCACGTATTTATTGCAAAATCAAACCTGGTCATCCTTCATTCCTGACACTTCTTTAAAATCGGCAAAGTATGATCCTCGGGTGTTGTACGATAATATTCATAACCGGTTTATTGTAGTTTTATTGCATGGTTTTAGTTCAGCAACAACTAAAGTTTTAATTTGTTTTTCAAAAACAGATAATCCTATGGATGGTTGGAACTTTTATGCATTGTCTGGCAATCCTTATCAGGAAAATGCCTGGACTGATTTTCCTACAATTGGTGTTTCCAATGACGATTTATTTATTAATGGAAATCGTTTTGGTGATGCGCCAAATTATAATTGGAAAGGAACCTATATTTATCAAATAGGATTAAGTGAAGGGTATGCTGGCATTCCAATTCAATTTGGTTTGTGGAATCAAATTTTTGCGCCTAATGGAGAAGAAGGAATTACAGTTTATCCTGCTATGGATGGACAAGGAAAAAGTATGGCAGAAAAAATGTATTTTGTACACCTTCGACCAGACTCTGGTTCGTATGTTTATTTATATGAAATTAATGGAAAGTTACAATCTTCCAATAAAAATATGACCTCTTCCATGTTTGCCATTCCACATTATGAAGTATGTGCCAATGCATTTCAAAAAGATCCGACCACTGGTTTTTTAGATTCGTTAAGCACGGGCAGTGCTTGGACTCAAAATGCTTTTTCGTTGAATAGAAATATTCACTTCACCTATACAGCAGAAACCCAAAATGGTTTTTGTGGTATTCATTATGGACGAATTGTATTGGATTCTAATAAAGTATTAACCTCAATGTATGGAGTTGCAGGAACCGATTTAGCCTATCCTGCCATTGCTTCATTAGGATATGATTCGGTAGACCAAAATGTGGGAATCGCTTTTTTAAGAAGTGATTCAACCATAACTCCAGAAACTGGAGTGGTAAGTATTGATAATGATATGGTTTGGAGTACTATGCAAACCGTAAAAGCAGGCGATACAATAGTCAATATTTTACATCCTCCTAGTTATCCTGTTCAACCAGAAAGATGGGGCGATTATACAGGGATTAACAGAAAATTCAACAGTACCATTCCTCAGGTTTGGATGGCAGGTGCCTATGGTGCGAATACATTGCCAAGACGGGCATCTTATGGAACTTGGATAGCTCAAATAAAAACGAATGATGCGCCATTAACTCCAGTTACCATTGAGCCCATTGCAACAAAAAATGAATCTGTAAATATATTTCCCAATCCAGCAAAAGATATTTTTTCTATTGAATTTGATAATCAAAAAGCAGGCGATGTACGTATCGAATTATTTTCCATCAATGGACAATTAATCAAAGTATTGTTTGATGATTATTTGAACCCGAGCTTGTGTCGCATTTCGTTTAATAAATTTATGTTGACTGCAGGAAATTATGTTGTAACCATCACTCGAAACAAACAATTTTTATCGTCTCGTAAAGTAGCCATTCAATAATACGGGATAAAGAATATGTTTTTGTGTACGTAGCTTAAAAGAATTTACTCAATGGCAAATGGAAAAAACAATCAAAGTAGCTTTGATTAAAGATTATTATAAGGATTGATTTTTAATCCAGCATCCCACAATTATATCTATAAACCCAACTCTTTTCTTTGCTTATCATCTATTGGTCCTGGCGCATCCAACATCACATCACGACCAGCATTATTTTTAGGAAATGCAATAAAATCTCTAATCGATTCTTGACCTCCTAACAATGCACAAAGTCTATCGAAACCCAATGCAATTCCTCCATGTGGCGGTGTTCCATATTCAAAGGCGCTTAATAAAAAGCCAAATTTTTCAATCGCTTCTTCTTTCGTAAAGCCTAAGGCATCAAACATTCTCTCTTGAATATTTTTATTGAAAATACGAATTGACCCTCCACCAATTTCAGTACCATTTAAAACCAAATCATATGCATTGGCTTTTATGTCACCGTATTTCGATTTGTCATTCATCCACTCAATTTGCTCAGGTTTTGGTGAGGTAAATGGATGGTGCATCGCTATGTGTCTATCCTCTTCAGCATCATAATCAAACAACGGAAAATCAATCACCCATAATGGTTTAAAGACTTCATTATTTCTCAATCCTAATCGTCCTCCCATTTCTAAACGCAATTCGCTAATGGCTTTTGTTGCAAGATTTTTTTCTCCAGCAACAATCAAAATTAAATCGCCTGCTTTTGCATCACAAATTGTGGCTATTTGTTTCAATTGCTCTTCATTGTAAAATTTATCAACCGAACTTTTGAATGTTCCATCAGCATTGCACTTAATAAACACTAACCCTTTCATGCCAATTTGTGGACGTTTCACCCAGTCTGTCAATTCATCGGTTTGCTTACGAGTATATTCGCTACAACCAGTAGCAGCAATGCCAATCACTAATTCAGCCTCGTCAAACACAGGAAATCCTTTGCCTTTTACAACCTCATTGAGGGCTTTCAATTTCATGTCAAAACGAATATCGGGCTTGTCGTTACCATATTCTTTCATGGCTTCATCATAGGTCATTCGAGGGAAATTATAATCAAATTCAATACCTTTTACCTCTTTGAAAATATGTTTAGTCATGGATTCAAACGTATTCAAAATACCTTCTTGATTAATGAAACTCATTTCACAATCTATTTGTGTAAACTCGGGTTGACGATCGGCTCTCAAATCTTCATCTCTGAAGCATTTCACTATTTGATAGTAACGGTCATAACCAGCCACCATCAATAATTGCTTAAACAATTGCGGACTTTGTGGTAAGGCATAAAATTGGTTTTCGTGCATTCGACTTGGCACCACAAAATCACGTGCACCTTCAGGTGTCGATTTTATTAACATCGGTGTTTCCACCTCCATAAAATTTTGACTGTCTAAAAAATTTCGAGCAGCACGACCCACTTTATAACGAAGCTCTAAATTCTTTTTAATAGTATCCCGACGCAAGTCTAAGAAACGATATTTCATTCTCAATTCATCTCCTCCGTCGGTATCGTCTTCAATGGTGAAAGGAGGTGTTAATGAGGCATTGAGTATGGTGTATTTTTCTATTTCTAATTCGATATCACCTGTTGGAATATTGGTATTTTTATTGCTTCGTTCAATTACGTTTCCTTCCACTTGAATTACAAACTCACGACCAATAGAGCTTGCTTCTAATAAAGTTGTTTGGGCTTCATTAAAAAATAATTGCGTAATGCCATAACGATCTCGTAAATCGACAAACGTAATACTTCCAAATTTACGGATGGTTTTCACCCAACCTGCTAAGGTTACTTTTTGCCCAATATGGTTTGCTCTCAATTCGCCACAAGTTTGTGTTCTAAACATAATCTATAAAAAATAAGGTCGCAAAGATAGTGAAAGATGTCAGATGTCAGAAATTGGATGTCTGCAATCTATTTTTTAGTCGTTATAAAGATTATTATTTATGCCTGAAAATGTTACAAAATAGTTGAATGTAAAATTGACTTTTCAAAATTGATGACCTAAAAAAATATTATCTTGGAATTTCTATTCCTTTGATGATATCATAGATGATGTCGTCTGTGGTAGTTCCATCCATTTCTTTTTCGGCACTCAATGAAATTCGATGGCGCAGCGCAGGAGTTGCTACATAAATAATGTCTTCGGGTGTTACAAAATCTCTCCCTCTTAACGTAGCCAGGGCTTTTGCTGCATTTAAAATAGCAATGGATGCTCTTGGAGATGCCCCCAATAGTAGGCCATTGTTGTTTCTTGTTTGATGCACGATTTGAGTGATAAAATGCAATAATTTATTTTCAACATTTACTTGAGATACCAATGAACGAAGTTCTGTAAGTTTTGCAGCATCCAATATTTTATTAACCAAATGAATTAATTGGTGCATGTTATGGTTGTTTTGATGTCGTTGCAAAACTTCAATTTCATGTTCTTGCGAAGGATAATCGATAATTATTTTAAACATAAAACGATCGAGCTGTGCTTCAGGTAATTGATAAGTACCTTCGTGTTCCACAGGATTTTGGGTAGCAATGACAATAAATGGAGGCTCTAATGGATAACTTATACCATCAACCGTTATTGTTTTTTCTTCCATGACTTCAAACAAGGCTGCCTGCGTTTTTGCTGGTGCACGGTTGATTTCGTCAATTAAAACAAGGTTGCTAAAAATGGGTCCTTTTTTGAATTCAAAGCTTACTTTTTGTGGATTGAAAACATTGGTTCCCATCACATCACTCGGCATTAAATCGGGCGTAAATTGTACTCTTGAAAAATCTACATCTATAGACTTGGCAATTAATTTTGCAGTCAGTGTTTTTGCCACACCCGGAACACCTTCCAGGAGAATATGGCCATCTGCTAAAATAGCTGTAAGCATTAATTCGATTGCTTCATGCTGGCCTACTACTACTTTGCCAATTTCAGATTTTACAGCGTCCATTGTGTCACTGATTAGATTAATATTGATTCTATTTTCGAAAGGCATATTTTCCATGTGTTATACTAATTTTTTTAATTGATGATATAAATATTGAATGTCATTGTCACTCACTTCATTTGTGGAGCGAATATAATTTAAATAGCCAACAAATGCTTTGGTGACTGCTTCAGGATGATTTAATTTACGAGCTAATACTAGAGCAAAAGCATCATTGAGTTCGTTGGTTTTAATATTATATTTTGAACGTAAGTACTCTAAATAATAAGAGATCATTTTTTCGGCTATGTTGGAGTTGTCTTTTTTGTTGTAATAAAGCATGCCTATGGTTTCGGCAAACTCTAATGATGAATTGGTGTTTAGTGCTAGTATTGGAATTATTTTTTGACGGCGTTTGCTTTCAAACAATGTGTAAATAATAAGCAAAGCTATAAAAATTAAAAAAGCATATCGAATGGCTGGTATTTGCAATAATTTACTGATGTCGCTGTCTGATTCGGCATTGCCAAATTTCTTTTTACTAAAAAAAGCAACTGTTTTAGTTTGCAATGGAAAATAAGAAAGTAGTTTTTCGTAATATTCTCTGTTGTTTTTTTGTAATAAAAAATGATTCGTAAATGCTAATGGATTTCGAGCAATGATAAAATTTCCACTTCTGATTATATTGGGCAAATTTTGATTAACTGCATATCCTACTGTATTTAATGAGTCAGAGTAAAGGGTATCTCTCTCAAAAACAAATTCATTAAATCGACCAATGAACTGATAAGTTTCGTATTTTTTATTGAATCGAATGGAGAAGTTGTTGGTGTCGGGCTGATAAATTGTACTTGAAAATTGATTTTCAAAAATAGGCATTTCGGTTACCTGAAAATAAGTGCTGATGTTTTTACTGTAGTTTGTAGAGAGTATTAATAAATAATTTCCCATGGCTAGGTACGATTGTACCTTATCAAATTCCTCTTCTTTTAAAATAAAATTTTGAGTAACAAAAATAGTCAAATTATTTTTAGGTGAAAAGCTTTTGGTTTGGTTTACAATATCATCAATATGTGTTATGAAATTAATATCAGTATAAATATCGGAATTTGGAAAAATAGATGAAAGGGAATTATAGGCAATATAACAACCATAGGGGTCTTTGCTTTTACTATCTAGCGAAATGCTCCAGTTGGTTTTTTTTTCTTGACTACAAGAAAAAAACAGAACCAATAAAAATAATAATATAGTGCCTTTTTTTATCATTCAAATTTTGTTGATTTTTTTATTAGGGTGTAGATATTCTTGACTTCTTCAAAATTTTTATCGGTCATTTCGAATTTTCCATACCATACATAATCAAAATACTTTGTAAAAAGTGCGAATGGTTTTTTGTAGGTACTGGCTCCTAATTCAGTCACATATTCCCAATTTGTTTTTTCTTGTTCGTATTTTATGAGTTGAGCCAAATGCAATGTTTGTAAGGTTTCTAAATACATTATACGAGTTGCTAAACGATAATCGGGAATGTCTAATGCTTTTTGTAGCGCGATATCCCAATCCGTAAAATCTGCTACGTTTTCCCAAGAAGCCGTTTCATCTTTTGATGTATTTTTTCGCCGTATAAAATAATTAAATTCAGATTGAATGATAATTGTGTAGAGAATATAAAAAATGGCAATGGCTACTAAAGCATATAAAATAAATTTTAAAACACTTAAATTTAAAATCTCAAAAATCCATTTTAAAAAAGATAAATTGGGACTTTTTACGGGTTTTGGTTTTTCTATTTTATAATTAAATGCTTTATCATTTTTATAAATTTGCCATTGTGATGAATCTATGTTTCTAAAATAAGTTGTGTCTATGAGTACAACTTTATCTTTGGTTGAAACTTCGTTTTCATCTTCCTCAACGGATTCGGAATCGGTGCTTAATTCATTTTCTAACGAAGTGGTATCTCCAAACGAATCCTCGGTTTGTGCCAATGAAATATTTACATTGAATGCCAAAACTAAACACAATAAAAATTGAATGAATCGTTTACGCATCAGTTGGAAAAATTATTTTGCCTTTAATAACTTTTAATCCAGACCGTTTTAACAACAACGGATAAATCGTAAAATACCATATAATGATTGCAGCAGAAAGCACTAAAATAATTGAACTTAACCAAACAGGCATTTCGGTATGACGAGTTACAAAACCTTCAAAAAATGCCGCCAATAAAAAAAATGGAATTAAACCAATGACTACTTTTACTGCATCTTTAGCACCATTTTTTAAAGACTCAATTCGGCTAAATGTTCCAGGAAATAAAAATGAATTCCCTAAAATCATGCCTGCTGTTCCTGCAATTACGATAGCCGAAATTTCTAACGTGCCATGTATCCAAATCACTAAAACAGATTTCCAACCTAAGCCTTTTGCAAAAAACATATATTGAAAAGTGCCTAACATTAAGCCATTAGAAAACAATAAATACAAAGAACCAATGCCAGCAAATAAACCTAAAATAAAAGTCATTAATGAAACTCGAATGTTATTTGCAGCAATATTAATAAACATGCCAAACTGATTTTTATCCTTATAAACGCCAAAAGGATCTCCTTTATCAATATTTTCTTCCGTCATATCTACATATGAATCGCCTAAAACACTTCTGATAAATGTTTGGTCGTGCATAGAAGAAAATACGGCAACCATTACACAGACTAAAAAAAAGGAGAACGTAAATAAATACACTTTTTGATATTTACTAAAGAGCAAAGGCAATTCATATTTCCAAAAGGTAAATAGCCGGTCATATCGTCGTTTTTGGTTTTGATATAATTTTTGAAACTGTTTTGCAGCCAAGCCGTTAATAAATTGGGTGGTTTTGCTTTGAGGATAGTAGGTTTTAGCAAAACTTAAATCATCCACTAAATTCACAAATCGTTCAGCCTGAATATCTGGATCATTTGTTTCGTCCATATATTCTTGCCATCGGTTAATGTTATTATCTATGAATTTTCCTTCACGCATGAGAAAATGATATATCGTTGGTATGAGTGCACAATGTAGGTTTTTTTTAATCTAAATTAATTATTATCAGGAAAAAAATTTAAAAAAAATTATATTTACAGCATGGCTTTATTGCAAGTAAAAACATCCTTTAATATTGATCTTCAATTTGAAACCGCTCCATTTCATTTTCGTTTATTTGCATGGATAATTGATTTCGTATTGTTGTTGGTTTTTATTTGGTTTATGAATTGGCTGTTAGATAAAAGTGTCAGTATTGAAAACGCCACTGAATTTGGTTTAACCGAGCTGTTTATTGTTACCCCGTTTATTTTATATCATGTAATGTGTGAATTATTTTTGAACGGACAAAGTATTGGCAAAAAATTACTAGGAATTCAAGTAGTGAGCTTAACGGGTCAAAATGCTAGCGCAAGTCAATATTTATTACGTTGGTTATTGCGTTTTATTGATTTTGGATTTTGGTGGAGTATGTTATTTTTTTCATCAAATAACCTTGCTTTAGGCTTTATTTTATTAATAGGAAGTATTGTAGGATTTATTGGTTTTATTTCCTCGAAACACAATCAGCGTATTGGGGATATGGTAGCAGGTACCACAGTTGTGTTGAAAAAACTGCCATATAAATTAAGTGAAACTATTTTTCAGGATTTAGATGTTCAACACTATAAAGTTTACTTTCCTGATGTGATGCGATTGAGTGACAAAGATCTAAATATTGTAAATAATATTTTAAATCAGCATTATAAATCAAATATCCACACTCATCTATCATCAGTTGCGAATAAAATAAAATCCGTATTGAATATCAATACGGATATGGAAGATGAACTATTTTTAGAAACCCTAATGAGAGATTATAATTATCTTTCTCGTAAATAGTTGTCTGATGTTAGATCTCGGATGTCAGGAATATATCAATTGTATTTTTCATTTAACTAAATACAATTTAAAAAAAATAAGACTGACAACTGACATCCGTTGTCATTTATAATTCTTTTTTCTTCAACACTTTTGGAATTTCAATTTCTAATTTTTTAGTGGTGCCATTTCTTTTAATTTCTACAGGCACTTTAGATTTATTTTGATTGCTTGAAATAGCATCTAATAATTCATCAACATTAGATATTTGAGATGAACCAAACATCGTTATCACATCCTCTTTTTTCATGCCTGCTTTGTATGCAGCAGTGTTTTCAGTTACATCATTTATTAAAACACCATCACCATCGGCTCTGTCCTCAACGCTTATGCCAATTTTTGGAGCCGGAGCTTTTGAAGGCAATAGACTGCTAAAACCATTGTTGTTCATGTTAAATTGTTTGAATAACTCTTCAAATCCACCCATCATATTTTCGTCTCCAAAAGGCATCATACGTCGCATGGTAGTCATGTCATTTCGTTCAGACAATTTTACATTTTTGGTCATCAATTTATTGTCTCTATCAAATGTAACATCAATCATATCACCTGGTTTAAATGTTCCAATTGCGTCCACCAAATCTTTAGGATTGAGAATATTTCTATCATTGATTCGAGTAATAATATCGCCTTGTTGCAAACCTAATTTTTGAGCAGGTGAGTTTGGGGATACCATTTCTACCTCAGCTCCATCATTGTTTTTAGAGGGTTTCGTGGTTACACCCAACATTGGTTTATTATCTGCATTGTCCATTCCATCGGGAGAAAAATTAAATAGTTTACCTTCTTCATTATCATCAACAGGTACTTCTTTACCATTGATGAACATTCTTTTCTGTTTGAATATTTTTACATTTTTGTCTTTGGCATCTTGGTCTTCACCCACTTTTTTTCCATCAACAAAAATTTCTCCGTTTTTGATTTCAATGGTTGTGCCATTTTTACTTCCATTGTCTTCAATAATAATTTCTTCTTTTTTTTCTTTTTTAGAATTGCTTTGAGCAAAAAGCGCAGTAGAAGAAACTGCAAAAGCGATTGATAAAAACAATAATTTTTTCATGACTTAATTAAATTTTAGAACACAAATTTATTTTTAGCTGATAAATTTTCCAAATTTAAAAGTGTTAAAAAATTTAGAATAATTAAAGTTTAGAAAATTGTCGAACTCAATTTATTTTTCGTGATGGATTTCTACTAGAGTGAAATATTGAAACAATAATTATTTTAGATTTCACAACTTTATAAATAATTAAATAAGGGAAAATTGATAAAGGAATTTGCCTATATGGTTTATAAAATGATGGAAAACTCATTGGATTCTTTTCTATTCTAGAAATGTGTTGAAAAGCATTTTTTATAAATTTATCACCCAATCCAATTTGTTTATCTTCATACCAATTCCAAGCATCCAATAATTCTTTTTTAGCTTTCTTTAAAAAGACAGTTGAATAAGTTGAATTCATTATTTACTTACTTTCAAGGTTTGAATTTCATTCAATATATCTGATTTTGAAAACCCTTTGTCTTTACCTATTTCAAAATCATTTACTCTTTTTTGAATATCGAAAATAACTTTTTCATCTAACCACCATTCTACATTTGTTTCAATTTCCGATTCTAGCATAGTATAAATGGCTTTTACTTTTTTTTCATCAGCTACTTTAATATAATCGTATAATTTTGTTCTGATTGCAGTAGTTGTCATTTTGATTTTTTTTCAAAAGTAAAACCATTTTTTCGATTTTATCTACTATTTCTTAAAACTCCAATTCTTTTACTACTACTTCTTTTTTGTTTTTTGAAACAGGAATAATTTCGCCATTTTCTAATAATAAATTAAAGCCTTCTTTTTTAGAAAAACTACTGATGTATTCTTTATTGACTAAATGTGATTGATGTACTTTGATGAAACCATAAGGCGTTAGCAATGGATCAATGTCTTGTAATGATGATATATACATCAAATCAACCTCCATTTTTCCCAAATCACTTGAACATCTTGCCAAGCATCATAGTTTTTTGCATAGAGCCAATTAAGGTGTTCTTTGTTGTCGGCAGGAATGGTGAATTTTTCTATTGATGGAAACACATCTAACAAATGAGGTTTTAAGGCAGGGAATTGTTTATCATCATAACCTACAAATGTTTTATCGCCTACTAAAACGAACAACATGTTGAGTAAATAACTTCTTTTGTGTTGCACAAACCAAATTAAAAACGGAGCAAATAAAATCAGTACAATTGAAACAAAAATATCAACAATGCGTTTGTTTCGTTTGTTGGCCGGGGTCGAAATTGTATACACAATTTCAGTTGAATATAAATCACCTGCAGTGTTTTTTGAGTTGCTTCCAATGATAGAATCTGTACCCATGCTGTGAATTTTATAATCCAACATGGGGCCACATGTTTGTATGGTTTCAATAATTTTTTGGAAAGATAGATGTTGTTGTGCAAAAATAATTTCAGTGACTTTGTAGAGTTTGCATACTTGTTTTGTAAACGAAAAAATTCCTAATTGGTTATTTTCTTTTTCATAAAATGGACTCACCGTTCCAATAATTTTTTTTTCAATAAAGGCTTTGTCTAATAAATTTTTTATTTCGGCTTCTTCTGCTGATGTTCCCACTATCAACACTTTTTGTTGTGATAAATTATCAGGCTCCACACTTTTTACACCCAAAAGTTGCATTACTTTTCTTATGCCTAAAATAAACAAGGTTCCAAACAAAGCACCCATTACTGTAATTCCTCTTGAAAATCGAAATGCCTCTGGCAATAATCCATAAATTACCAACGTAATTAATCCACCAATCAACATACCCCTCATTACTCGAGTTGGTTTGTAGGGTTTGTCGTAACCACCATTTACAAAAATAGTCGTTAACCAAATTAAAATATAAGTTCCAAAAAATGCAGCTAATAAAGAGCTCGAATAATGTGTATCAACTTTAATATTTTTTATCCAAAGCATTTTCATCATCAATAAAGAGCATAATAATATTCCCGCATCTATCAACGGCAACCGCACTAAACTAAATACTCTTGTAACAAAAGCCAGCAATGCCCTCAAATAAATAGCCAACTGAATGAGCATCACAAATAATCCTTTTTGAGAACTTTTAAAATGTTTTTTAGCAAAAATAATCATGGCTTGATAGAACATTTTTACATAATTCAAACTGCCTTTTTTTGTGCTTTCGCCTTTGTAATGAATAACAGTTGTTTCCGGAAAATAAACGTTTGTAAAACCACCTTGTTTTATTTTATAACTCAAATCAATATCCTCACCATACATGAAATAATCTGTATCAAAACTGCCCACTTTGTCAATGGCTACTTTTCTACAAAACATAAAACAACCTACTAACACATCCACAACATTGGTATCATGCTCCGACAAAAAACCTAAATGATATTGATTGAAAAATTTCGATTTTTTAAAAATAGAAGACAAGCCACTAATTTTAAAAAACGCTGCTTGTGCTGTTGGAAAACCCCGTTTCGATTCTGGTAAAAAAATTCCTTTTCCATCAATCAATCTGCAACCCAAAGCGCCGACTTTTTCGTTTGCATCCATGTAGGCAATGCATTTTGTAAAACAATCTTCAGGAACAATGGTATCGGGATTCAGGTATAAAATATATTTTCCAGTCGATAAATCCACAGCCTGATTGTTGGCTTTTGCAAAACCTACATTTTCTTTATTGGCAATTAATTTCACCCAAGGAAATTTTTCCTTTACCATTTCCACACTGCCATCTTGCGACAAATTATCAACCACAAAAATTTCAGCTTTCACATTTTTACTTGCATACAACACTGAAAGCAAGCAATGCTCCAGAAAATATTTTACGTTGTAATTGACAATAATGACACTTAATTGCATGAAGATGAAAATCCGTTTATCTTTGTAGAGATTCAAAAATAAAGGAATCGTTTGAATATATGAACGAATTACTTAAAAATACATTATTGAGAGCTATTCATGCAGGTGCCGATGTGCTTCGTCATTACTTCGAAGGCACATTTGAAGTGCGAAGTAAAAGCTCCTTAAACGACCTAGTAACGGAGGTGGACAAGAAAGCTGAAGATGCCATTATTGATATCATAAAATCGGAGTTTCCAGAACATTTTATTTTGAGTGAAGAAGTAGGCGAAATGAGCACCGCATCTAACTATAAATGGATTATTGACCCCATTGATGGTACAGTAAATTTTGCTCATGGAATTCCAATCTGTTGTGTGAGTATTGGTTTAGAAAAAGATGGAAAAATGATTTGTGGTGCAGTTTTTAATCCGTTTATGAATGAATTATTTTTTGCTGAACGAGGCAAGGGAGCATTCCTTAATAATCGTCCATTGAAAGTTTCTACCAATCCCAATATGGAAAGTGCTTGTTTGGTTACCGGGTTTCCTTATCGTTGGATAGATGTGGGTGCCGACCCAATATCGGTGTTTGAGCGATTCATTCGTTTAGGTTTACCAGTTCGTCGTTTGGGTAGTGCAGCTATTGATTTATGTTGGGTAGCTGCTGGTCGTTTTGATGGATTTTGGGAATACAATTTAAACCCTTGGGATATTGCTGCAGGCTATTTAATTATTGAAGAAGCTGGTGGGCGAATTTCAAATTTTAACGGAGATGCTTATAATATTTATGATAAACAAACCTTAGCTACCAACGGACGAATTCATGAGCAAATGCTCGAAATCATAAAAGGAACGGGCAATCCAAAAATATAATTTTACAAACATTCTAAAAATTTAAGTAGGCTAACAAGTAATTTTTTTATCAAATTTTTAAATTCATTTTTTGAATTTTTAGATTCACCACCATACCGAAATTTGACAAAATAAATAACTCGAATTTATTCATAAAAAATATCTTTATACGGATAGCGGATACCATACATTTCACGAACTTTATCCAAAATCATAATACGCAATTCATCTACGTTCATTTTTTCGGTAGCTGAAACAAAAATGCAATTGTTTTGTGTTTCATTGTTCCAATATTTCTCTAATTGTTTTTGTAAATCTGCTTTTACCTCAGGCTCCAGCCATTCATCATAGGTTTCTTTTTCATATAAATCCATTTTATTGAAAATATATAATGTTGGTTTGTCGTCAGCTTTTAATTCGTGCAACGTGTTTTTTACCACTGCAATTTGCTCTTCATATTTTGGATGTGAAATATCTACTACATGCAATAAAATATCGGCTTCACGAACTTCGTCCAGTGTACTTTTAAAACTTTCAACTAAATGATGCGGTAATTTTCGAATAAATCCTACCGTGTCGCTCAATAAAAAAGGGGTTCGTTCAAATACCACTTTTCTTGTGGTTGTATCCAATGTCGCAAATAATTTATTTTCTACAAACGAATCGGTTTTGCTTAAAAAGCGCATCAATGTTGATTTTCCAACATTCGTATAACCCACAAACGATACACGAATAAATTCGCCACGTTCTTTTCGTTGGGTAAAAGCTTGCTTATCAAAATCAGCTAAACGCTTGCGTAACAATGAAATTTTATCTTTAATAATACGACGGTCAGTTTCAATTTCGGTTTCACCCGGACCTCTACTTCCAATACCTCCACCTTGACGTTCTAAGTGTTTCCACATACCTTTTAAACGAGGCAATATATATTGGTATTGTGCTAATTCTACTTGCACTTTTGCTTGGGCTGTTTTAGCCCTCGAAGCAAAAATATCCAGTATCAAATCACTTCTATCGATTACCGGTCGAGTCAATACTTTTTCAATATTTAATAATTGCGAACCCGTTAATTCATCATCAAAAATCACCATATCAATTTGATGCGAATTAATATAATCTTTTATTTCTTCGAGTTTTCCACTTCCTAAAAATGTTTTACTATCGGGATGAGGCAAACGCTGATAAAAACGTTTTACTTCTTTTGCTCCAGCAGTTTCAGCTAAAAAAGCCAATTCGTCTAAATACTCTTTTATCACAATTTCGGACTGACCTTGAGGCAACCAACCAGCCAAAATGACATTGGTTTCCTCTTTATATTGTATTTTTTTTTCTATCAATTTCGTATTATTTATAAAATGTAAAAGTATAATTTTCTTTTATGCAAAAACTACTTAAAATATAGTTGTATTGTTAATGTAATATACATAAAAAAGTCGTTTCACCCGAAACGACCTACATAATATTTATGAGTTTAAGATAATTTTACATACCATTATCATCAGCACTTGGACCATATACACCAGGAACTGGAATGTTTAACAATCGTAAATAAACACCTAATTGTGCACGATGATGATACCAATGATTTAGGCACCACGTTCTTACAACAGCTGCTTTTGGCATTGTGAAATAAATTTGTTCGCCGTTGCGCATCGTCCAAGGTTTGCTAAATTCTTCGTCAGCTACTTCCTTTAAAATAGTTTCTGCTTTTGAAACTAAATCGTCATAATAAGCAAGCAACGCTGTATTCGTTTCAAATACTTTTGGTGTGAAGTTTCCTTTTGCAAAATCTAATTCATTATTTATTAAACAATCTTTCCACCAACCAGTTATTTCAGCTACATGAATTGATAATCTGCCCAAAGACATTGATTTTTCATGTGGTTTATATTCTAAATTATCCATCGGAACCAGGGCCAATAATTTTCTGGTATTAGCAGCTTCCTGTTGAAATTCTCCTAATAATATTTGTGATTGTTTCATTTTATATTGTTTGTAAGGTTATTGATTATGACAACAATGTAACAAGTAAAAATTTACTTTTAGGTGCAATGGTAATTAGTATTTACTATTTCCACTGATGCCAGAATAAACACCACTATTTAAATCATCTACAATTGGAGAGCTTTGTGAATTGGCATTTATATAAGATTTCCAAACGGTTAAACCTGTGTACACATTTACGCAATATAAATATTTATCAAATGAAGTAAAAAAAACATAGTCTCCAAAAACTACCGGAGATGATTTAATTAAACTTCCTGCAGGATACTTCCATTTTATGGTTCCTGATACATGGTCAATTGCATAAAGATTGAAATCGTAACTGCCAATAAAAACAGTGTTTGAAAATTCATGAATACAAGGCGATGAAAACACTCTTTCTTTGGTTGATATTTTCCAACGAAGCTGACCAGTAGTTGAATCAACGCTATAAACATGATAATCATTGCTACCAGCTATGCACATTCCGCCATATGCCATTGGTGACGAAAGTACAATATCATTGGTTGTATAACTCCACTTTAATGCAGCATTTGCATCGTAAACCGCGTATATTTTTTTATCATCAGCACCAAAATAAACGATGCCATTAACTACCGTAGGAGAACCTTGTATAACAGCATTTGTTGGTGTAGGATAAACCCAAACTGCCCAAGCAGTATCGGGCATCATTTTAATTTTATAGCAAGTATCAGAGCCAGTTACATACAAATAGTCATTTTTAACAGTCGGAGCGGTTTTAAAGTTAAACCCACGCTTGAAAACCCATTTGAAATTACCAATTAAGTCATAGCAATATAAATTATTACCTGCAATATATATTCTATCGTTATAAATATAAGTAGCATTGCTTGATGGCGGTAAAGTAGTTATTTCTATCAATGTTTTACCAGTTGCTAATTCAATAACTGTAAAAGTACCATTGTCGCTAACGGAATAAACGTTTCCTTTATAAATTGTAGGAGAACCAGTAGCACTTCCTTTAAGGGCTTTTTCCCAAAGCTTAGTACCAGTAGTTGCATCATAGCTTATTAAACTGTTATTTTCAGTAGTAACTAAAACTGCGTTTTTGCGAATTGCTGTTAAAGGATCATCTCCACTTTGGGTTTTGCTACATGATGAAATAAGAAGAAGAAATAAAAAGCCCGTAAGAGCAAATGCTATGTTTTTCATTATATAAATGTATAAAGTATAAACAAATATACTAGAAAATAATGAATGAGATATTTAAAAAAGTAAAAAGAATTTGAAAGAAATGAAGTTTACAATTACTTTTGACAGCCTGACAAGACATCTTCTAAATTATTTTATTGTGTGAAAGCTCTGTTAAAAGATTTAAACATCTGTATTTTAACTTTCATTCAATCTTGATTTTAGTACTTTTGTTTGCTTTTAAAATTAAAAATGCTCGATTTAATAGATAAACATAAAATTCCTTCACATGTAGCCATTATTATGGACGGCAATGGCAGATGGGCAAAAGAAAGAGATAAAGACAGACTTTTTGGTCATCAACATGGTGTAATAAGTGTTAAAGAGGTGGTGGAAGGATGTGCTGAAATTGGTATTAAATACTTGACACTTTATGCTTTTTCTACAGAAAATTGGAACCGACCCGAAAATGAAGTGAAAGGCCTAATGGAATTGTTAGTAGCAACGATTCGAAAAGAAGCAGAATCGTTAAATAAAAATGGCGTACGATTATGGGTAATTGGTGATTTAGATAGTTTGCCCGAAAATTGTAAAGAAGAATTGTTGGAAGCAACTAAATTAACTAAAGACAATACAAAATTAAATGTAATTTTAGCATTAAGCTATAGCTCAAAATGGGAGATTACAAATGCAGTTAAACAAATTGCAGCAAAAATAAAAAACAACGAGTTGCAGGTAGAAGATATTAACGAAGAAGTATTTGCTTCTTTTTTAACCACCAAACATTTTCCTGACCCTGAATTGATGATTAGAACGAGTGGTGAACATAGAATAAGTAATTTTTTACTTTATCAGCTGGCTTATTCTGAATTGTATTTTACGCACACGCATTGGCCAGACTTTAGAAAAAAGAATTTATACGAAGCCGTCTTAAATTTTCAAAATCGCGAACGCCGTTTTGGCAAAATCAGTGAACAACTCTACTAACTATTATCTATATGGATTTTAAAATAAAAATTAGTTTATTACTAACTATAATTCTTTTTGCTCAATTTCAATCGAATGCCCAAATTGGGTTGAAGACTAAAAAATCGTCTACTAAATTATTTAACACTGCTAACGAATATGTTATTGGTGGGATTACTATTTCTGGCTCAGAGTATTTAGATGAAGAATTGCTCATTTCAATTTCAGGATTGACAATTGGCGACAAAATAAAGTTGCCAAATGACGCTACCATTGCCAAAGCAATTCAAAATTTATGGAAACAAAATTTATTTGCCAACATTGAAATAAATGAAAGTAAAATTGTAGGAGAAAAAATATTTTTAGATATTCATATTACAGAACGTCCTCGTTTATCGAAATATAATTTCAAAGGAGCAAAAGACAATGATGTAAAAGAAATTAAAGAAAAGATAGGCTTAGTTAAATCAAAAGTAATCACAGAAGCTACCAAACAAAATGCAGTAGAAAAAATTAAAAAATTTTTTACAGAAAAAGGGTATTCAAATATTACAGTGAGTGTTTCTGAAAAAAAAGATACCAGCTTAATTAATATGGCCATTTTGACGTTTACTATTAATAAAGGTCAAAAAGTAAAAATAAATCAAATAAATGTCTTTGGAAATGAAAATGCAACGACCTTAAAATTAAAAGGGAATATGAAAGGGTGCAAAGAAATGGCTCGTTTTTCATTAAAAAGTGCAAATGATGAAAGTGTATTAGGTGTTAATCAAAATAGAACAAAAGAATATTTTATAGGTAAAGGATTTTTCTCCCTTACAAAAACACTACAATTGATTGACCCATATTTTAGATACAAAATATTTTCTGCATCAAAGTTTAATGCAAAAAAATATGATGATGATAAACAAGCGATTGTAGAATATTACAATTCAATAGGATACAGAGATGCAGCCATTGAAAAGGACACATTTTATGCTGCACAAAATGGGCATCTTAATATCGATGTAAAAGTAAAAGAAGGTAAACGATATTATTTTGGAGATATTGAATGGAAAGGAAATACAAAATACACGAATGAACAATTAACTAAGCATACGGGTATAAAAAAAGGTGATATTTACAATAATGAATTATTGCAAAAACGGTTAGGAAAAATTCCTACACAAGAAGCAGATGATATTAGTTCTTTGTATTTAGATGACGGGTATTTAGCGTTTAATACAGACATTGTTGAAAAGTCAATTATAGGGGATACCATCAACTTTGAAGTAAAAGTGATAGAAGGGGAGCAATATACAATTAGAAATGTAAATATTTCGGGTAATGACAAAACACATGAACATGTTATTAGAAGAGAATTAAGAACCTATCCCGGAAGTAAATTTTCGAGAGCAGATATCATTCGTTCACAAAGACAAATTGCTAATTTAGGATTTTTTGATGCTGAGAAAATTGGTATTCAGCCAACTCCTCACAATGATGGCACGGTTGATATAGATTATACGTTAACAGAAAAATCTGCTGATCAATTAGAACTTCAAGCTGGTTTTGGTGGTGGATTAGGTGTTACGGGTACATTAGGGGTATCGTTTAATAATTTTGCATTAAAAAATATTGGGAAAATTAAAAATTGGGATCCATTGCCAATGGGAGATGGTCAAAAATTAGCCATCAGGGGGCAAGCAAATGGAAGGCAATATAACTCAGTCAATGCAAGCTTTACAGAACCTTGGTTAGGAGGCAAAAAACCAAATTCATTGTCTATAAGTTTATACAGAACGTATTTTGCAGCTGGAAGTCAGTTTTCAACCACAACAGGCCACATGACCACATTAGGCGCAGGTGCTACAATGAGTAAACAATTGAAATGGCCAGATGACTATTTTGTATTGTCGTATGGATTAAACTATCAATTATATAAAATTAACAACTATACTTTCTTTTCAGATTTTAAGAATGGACAAGCCAATAATTTAAGTTTAAAAATTAATTTAGGACGATATTCAATTGACCAACCATTGTATCCTAGAAGTGGTTCAAATATTTCAATGAGTTTACAATTAACAGCACCGTATTCACTTTTAAGCGGTAAAGATTATTCTACAGTATCTACAGCCGAAAAATATAAGTGGATAGAATATCATAAATATCGTTTTACCGCAGAATGGTATCAACGAATTAAAGGAAATTTAATATTAAAATTAGCTACAAAACATGGTTACTTAGCTTATTATAATAAAAATGTACAATCTCCTTTTGAACGATTCCAAGTGGGAGGTGATGGACTCTCAGGCTTCACTATTTATGGTAGAGATATTATCGCTCAAAGAGGATATGAAATATATTCAAATCAAACCAATGGAGCAGCTATCTTTAATAAATATCAAGCCGAATTGCGTTACCCTTTTTCATTAAATCCTTCCTCTACTATTTATGGGTTAGCTTTTTTTGACGCAGCCAACGCTTGGGATAATTTCAAGAGCTTTAATCCCTTTCAATTAAAAAGATCTGTTGGACTAGGTGTTCGTATATTTTTACCGATGTTCGGCTTATTAGGATTAGACTATGGATTAGGAGTTGATCGATTAACGCCAGGTACTAAATTCGGACAAGCAACCAAAATTAGTTTCATGTTAGGATTCGAGCCTGAATAGATAAATAATCGTTAAAGAATATTTACATTTCAAACTTTATCTCGTACTTTGTAGTCAATAATAAAATAAAAATAAAATGAAAAAAATAATTGTAATTGCAATATTGTTTGTTGCATCCTTCCAAGTTCAGGCACAACGCTATTGCGTAGTTGATTCTAAATATATTTTAGAAAACTTACCAGAATACAAGCAAGCTCAAACAAAATTAGACGAAGTATCTGCACAATGGCAAAAAGATATCGATGCAAAATTATTGGATGTAGATAGAATGTATAAAAGTTATCAAGCGGAACAAGTAATGCTGAGTGATGAAATGAAAAAGAAACGTGAAGATGAAATTATCAAAAAAGAAAAAGAAGCAAAAGAATTGCAAAAAAAACGTTTTGGTTTTGAAGGTGATTTGTTTAAACGTCGTCAGGAATTAGTAAAACCTGTGCAAGATAAAGTGTATAATGCCATTCAAAAACTAGCTACTTCAAAAGGATATGATATCATTTTTGATAAGTCGGCAGATTTAAGTGTTTTTTACTCAGACAATAAAATTGACAAAAGTGACGATGTACTGAAAGATTTAGGAGTAAGCGCTCCAAAATCTAAATAAAGTAAAGAAATCTTAAATACAAAAACAGTATATTTGTACTCTTTTTTTAATAAACACTACAAAAAATAAATATAAATGAAAAAAATAATTATCGCTTTAGCATTCATGCTGACTTCATCAGTAACATTTGCTCAGCAAAAAATAGGATATATTAACTCAGAAGAATTAATAAGCACTATGCCAGAATACAAAAAATATACAGCGGATGTAGAAGCGTATAAAAAAACTTTTGTAGACCAACTAACTGCTATGCAAAAAGAAATGGAAACAAAGTATAAAGCGTATGAAGCAACCGCTAAAACTACATCTGACGAAATTAGACAGGTGAAAGAAAAAGAATTAAGCGACTTACAAGCAAGAATGCAAACGTTTCAACAAACAGCTGAAGAAAAAATTGCGGCTAAAGGGCAAGAGTTATTAAAACCAATAACAGAAAAAGCAGACAAAGCGATACAAGATGTGGCTAAAGAAAAAGTGTATAGCTATATTTTGGACGTATCTGCCGGCTCAATTATTTATGCATTGCCTACCGATAACATTATCGGTGATGTAAAAACAAAATTAGGTATTAAAGAAACAACAGCTATTCCTAAAAAATAATCATGACTAACATCATATATAATAAGCTATCTAAATTTTAGATAGCTTTTTATATTCTTGATAGATATTGTAAATATTTTTATCTATAAAATGATAAAACTCACCTTAATCCTACTAGCATATAATAAAATACTATTAAAAACATATTAATAAATCCTTAATTTTGTCTAGTATGGAACAACTAAAAAGAGTTAAATTCGTAAATAAAGAGAAAACCCAATTTTTAAAAACATTAAAAACAAGAGTTGATCAATATTTTATAGATAACAAAATAGAAAAGACGGCTAATACAAAAATGAAGTTTAAATCATTTGTTATGCTAAGCATGTACTTAGTGCCTATCATTAGTATATATCTTTTTCATCCGCTACCAACTTGGATATTGATGATTTGTTATATTGTATCTGGCTTTGGTGCTGCAGGAGTAGGCATGAGCGTTATGCACGATTCAATTCATGGTGCTTACAGTGAAAATAAATGGGTAAATAAAATTTTAGGACTTTCATTAAATTTTATTGGAGGGTATGATGTCAATTGGAAATTGCAACATAATATTTTACATCACACTTACACAAATATTACCAATTTAGATGAAGACATTTCTCAAAGGCTTAAAATGCGCTGGTCACCTCACTTTAAGTTTCATCCAGCACAACGATTTCAACACATTTACGCATTTTTAGCCTATTGTTTGGCTACATTAAGTTGGGTATTTATAAAAGATTTTAAACAATTTTATAATTATTCTCAAAATGGAGTAAACAAAGGAACAAAAAATCAAAAAGCGTTGGATCTTCTTAAATTGATTATCAGTAAGGTAGTTTATTGGATTTATATGTTAATTATTCCAATTGGGTTTTTAGGATATGCACCCGGAATTATTATTACAGGGTTTTTAATTATGCATGCAATTACTGGTTTTGTATTATCAACAATTTTTCAATTGGCTCATGTAGTAGAACATGCCGAGTTTCCGTTACCAAATGATGCAGGAAACATTGAAAACGAATGGGCAATTCATCAATTACAAACAACAGCTGATTTTGGACATGATAGTAAATTACTTACATGGTACACAGGCGGTTTGACTCATCAAATTGAGCATCATATTTTCCCAGATATATGCCATATACACTATCCAAAAATTGCACCTATTGTTGAAGAAACCGCTAAAGAATATGGAATTATTTACAATAATAACCCAACCTATTTTGGTGCGTTAAAATCGCATTACAGAATATTGAAAAAATTTGGTTTGCCAAATGGAAAGTTTGATTTAGCGAATGCTTAATGTAAATTTAAAAAATTATTAATGGTCGTAATAACTTAATTACGACTATTTTTTTGCACAAAATTTTATCAATAGATCACCTTAAAAAAATAAAGAAATTTATTATTGAATGAAATAATAAAATAACAAAAAAACGCTAATTCATCATAAATGAGGATAAAATTATGTTTTCGTCTATTATTTTTTAATAAACAGTCAACTTTATTCAAAAAAATAAAAAAAAAATTGTGTGTATGAAATGAATTCATTATCATTGTATTTCAAAAATAGAATAAAAGCAGTATGAGAAAAGTAATATTCAATCTTGTCGCTATATTAGCAATGGTTTCTTTAGGAAACACTGCGTTTGCACAATACAAAGACGATGACATGGTAAGAATTTACAGATGGTTAAGTAACAACAATGAATATGTTACTTTAGCAGAAGGTGAAATTCAAGAAGGTCAATTATTACAATGGCATTATAAAGAAAAAACATTTTTGTTTTATGCTTACAAAACACCTTCAAATGATCGTGTAGCCGTATACAGATGGACTAATCCTGTTACGAACGACCAAGTTAGTATTGCAGAAGACGAATTGACTGATAGTGATATGAACTTGAAAGGGTATACTTTAAAATCATTACAATTTTATGTGCCTGTTCGTAGATCTCAAAATCATGTTGCAGTTTATCGTTGGTATAGAGGCAAAACAAAGGATTGGGTTACAATACCTGAATTTGGAGATACTGATAAATATACAGAAAAAGGATATAAAATGAAAACGTTCCAATTTTATGGCATTATGCGTAATGAATATGAAAGATAATTTTCATTACTAAATTAAAAATATTTTATAAAAATCTCGTAACATTCGTTACGAGATTTTTTGTTTTTGACAACATAATAAGTTCACAAATAAAAAGAAATAAGTGGTTAATGATTGAACTTAATAACAAATAAGAATAAGTAAACTATTTTGCTAATTTCTGTCTTTAAGCCTACGAGGTTAGCTACAACAATTAATCTTAGTACAAACTCACATTTTCTGAAATATTAACAGGTAATTTAATATAAATACCCCCTTTGCCAATTTTTGCAGAACCCTGTATAGTAACTTTATTGGTTTTAGAAAACAAGGCTTTAAATGCAGTTCCTAATACTTTTAGGGCATCAAAGTGGGTAACTATAGGGAATAAAAAAGTTGAATTTTTTGTAATTTGAGTTTTAGAAGGTTGGTCGGCAATACCCACAAATTTATCGTTTAGGTAAATATTCAAATTGGTTTCCTTCACATCTAATCCAAAATTATTAGGATTAAAATATACTAAATCCATTTGAATTGCCGTATTATTAAAACTTAGGGTTTGTAATTTAGGGTTTTTAATTCCTTTATATTCGAGCTCTTTTATGCTGTTGCAACCAGCAGAGGATAGAAATAAAATAATTGCTAATAAGCTGCTATAAAGTAAGATAGATTTCATCATTTTCATTTAATTAAAATATTCAAAAACACGGTATTTCAATTTATTATCACCGTTTGTGGGGTCTTGCAACAAGACTCTTTTCCAATATGGATTCACTAAAATATCTTGCTCCGAAGAGTGCAAAATAATTAATTGGTCTGAGATACTTCCAGGTTGATAAAAAAGAAATTTTACATTTTTTCGTCCTTTGGTTTCGTAATAAAACCAAACCTCATAGGGCAGTGAGCCTTGCTCGTTATCTCTTTTTTCAGTTATATTGGGTTCTCCAAACATCAAATATAATTTCCCTCTGTCGGTTTCAAAACCGGGCATTCCGTTTCTGCCATATTTTTTAGAAACATAATTTAATTTATCAGCATAAACTTTCCATTCTTTTTCAGGTGCGGAACTATTTCTATTATACCAAAAGTTATAGAAAAATTGTGCTGCGTTAATATCATTTTCTTCCATAGCAACAACAACCCTTAGCTCAGCCAATTCAGCTATTGGAGCCAAGGCTTTTATATTTTTGAATAGTTGTTTTTGACTATAATTGGAAACAAAAGAATTTTGTATATTAATGGTTTTAGGGGTTGTAATGTCCTCAAAGTCAGTTTTTAAAATGGCGTTTTCACTTCTAATGGTTTGAAATCCTTTTTTGAGAGTACTCATTATTTCAAATTTTTTGCTTACTAGAGATACGATAATATCATAGTTTCCAGAAATTAAATAATTAGAAATATCTAGGCTGTCAACAAATGCAATTTTATTTTCTGAATGTAATAGAATCTTTTTTTGAATAATAGGTTTTAATCTGCTTTGTTGAATTGTATTTTTTTTAATTTCAACAGAAATGTAGTTACTATCTGTACTATTTTTTACAGAAAATGAAATAAAAATTTGATTTTTATCGATATCAAAAAAAGGGAAATCCATGTCCTCAAAAGGAATTTGATTAATATCCGAAATTTTTAAATCAAACAAAGTATCTTTTTGTTGAGAAAAAGTATTTTTGTTGAATATCAAAGTCAATAAAATAAAGAGTATGATTATCTTTAATCGCATTTTGTAAATGTACAAATATGAATGAAAATATCGTCTTATTAGAATGTGAAAATTTTCCTTGCATTGCTTGGTACCAAATGTTTTTGAAATACGAAAATATTCAAATAGAACAATTTGAATATTTTGTTCGTAAATCTTTTAGAAACAGAACGGTTATTGCTGGTCCAAATGGATTGGTTACCTTGAGTATTCCATTAAAGGGAGGGCGAAATCAAAAAAATTGCATGAAAGATATTGAAGTTTCGAATGATGAAAACTGGCAGGCTGTACATTGGAAAACCATAGAATCTTGTTATCGAAGATCACCTTATTTTGAATATTATGCCGAAGAAGTTAAAATTTTGTTTGAAAAAAAACATCGTTTTTTAATGGATTATAATTTAAAATGCCTTCAACTGGTAAATCAATTGTTGCAAGTAAAAAAAGAATTTGTGCTGACAGAGAAATATGATAAAACACCGTTAGATAATTGCATAGATGCTAGAAATATTTTTGAGGAAAATAGGAGTTTTGAATTGCCAAAATACATGCAAGTATTTCAGGATCGGATTGGCTTTAAAAGCAATCTGAGTATTTTGGATATGCTATTTTGTGAAGGGAAACCCCTGATTGAAAATTTGAAATCCAAAGCG
>JBILBN010000125.1:0-4117 GCA_044353665.1 Chitinophagaceae bacterium
GAAAGAGAAAGTTTGAAAAAGAAGTAAACCATTAAGTTTTTTCGCAGCTAGGGAATTTGAAAAATTTTCTTTTTTTCGATCTCTTTTTAACTCAATCTTTTTGTTTAAGAAAATATTTAGAACAGCGTACTTCATTTTAGAATACGCTGTTTTTTTGACTTATAATCTAACAAATCTCAAAAGATGTTTACAGGTAATTTGGAGTCGACTTCCTAATCACAATTTTTTCATAAAAAGAACGTTCTAAGTGCATTAAGTATACATTTGTAAAAAATAAAAAATATGAGCACAAAAATTCTTTGGATTGATGATGAAATGGATTCATTGGCTTCGCAAGTTATGTTTTTAGAAAACAAAGGCTATGAGGTTGAACGCATTTCAAATGGACATGATGGATTGGAATATGTCAAAGCAAATCATGTGGATGTTATTTTATTAGATGAAAGCATGCCTGGCATGACGGGCTTAGAAACCTTGGCGCAAATAAAAGAATACAATACCAATATTCCCGTGGTGATGGTGACCAAAAACGAAGCCGAACACATTATGGAAGATGCCATTGGTGCACAAATAACAGACTACCTGATAAAACCAGTTAACCCAAATCAAATTTTACACACGCTGAAAAAAATTATTGACAGCAAAGCACTCGTAAGCGAAAAAACAACTTCTACTTATCAACAAGAGTTTAGAAACTTGTTTATGGCTTTAAACAACAATCCTGATTATAAAGAATGGTGTGAGTTGTATAAAAAAATTGTGTATTGGGAATTGGAAATGGAAAAAGCGAACAGCCCTGAAATGCAAGAAATTCATCAATCTCAAAAAGAAGAAGCCAACAACGAATTTTGTAAATTTGTAGATAAAAACTATGCAAAATGGATAAAAGCTGGTGATAACGCGCCTGTGATGAGCCATACGTTGTTAAGAAAACATGTATTTCCTCAATTGGAAAAAGGAAAATCGGTTTTCTTTGTTTTGATTGATAATTTACGTTTTGATCAATGGAGAACCATACAATCTAAATTTGCCGAAAGCTTTAAAATTTTAGAAGAAGATATTATGTTGGCGATTTTACCAACGACTACACAATACAGTAGAAATGCTATTTTTTCGGGCCTATTGCCCATTGATATCGAAAAAAAATATCCTGTAGAATGGAAAAATGACGATGAAGATGGTGGGAAAAATTTATATGAAGAACAATTTTTAGAAGACCAATTGCACAGAAATGGTTTGGGCGATATTAAATTTTCATACACCAAAGTAACCAATCATTTTGCGGGCGAACAATTGGTAAACAACATTGGAAATATGTTGCACAATGATTTAAATGTTATTGTTTATAATTTTGTCGACATGCTTTCTCATGCTAGAACCGAAATGGAAGTATTGAAAGAATTAGCCAACGATGAAATTTCGTATCGCTCAATTACGAGTAGCTGGTTTGAACATTCACCTTTGCATCAAGCATTAAAAAAAGTAGCCGACAAAAACATAAAATTAATTGTGGGAACTGATCATGGAAGTGTGCAAGTAAAATCGCCAAGTAAAGTTATTGGCGATAAGCAAACAACCACCAATATTAGATATAAGCATGGGAAAAATTTGAATTATGAAAACAAAGCAGTCCTTGCGTTTAAAGAACCTAGCGAAATAGGATTGCCAAAACCTAATTTCAATTCTTCCTTTATTTTTGCAAAACATGATGGCTATTTATGTTATCCAAACAACTACAATCATTTTGTAAACTTCTTTAAAAACACGTTTCAACATGGTGGCGTTTCTCTAGAAGAAATGTTGGTGCCGATTATTAAAATGGAGAGCAAATAAGTTTAATGATGAGTGATTAATGATTAATGGTTAATTTTGTTTTATAAATTTAATATGTCACTCAACATTCAACATCCATCATTCAAAATTTGCATCATTGGTTCTGGCAATGTAGCTCATTTTATGGGTAAAAAATTATTGCATTCACAACATCAAGTCGTGCAAATAATTTCTCCTAATATTGAGCATGCCCGAAAATTAGCGGTAGAATTAAATTGTGATTATTCAAACTTGCTAACTAAAATAAATACAACAGTTGATGTTGTTATTTTAGCCATAAATGATGATGCTTTAAAAAACGTTGAAACAAACGAAGTTTTAAAAAACAAAATTGTTATTCATACAGCAGGAGCTGTTTCACTGAAAGATATAAAACAAATTTCAAACGCTGTTGCTTGCATTTGGCCAGTTTACTCAATCTCTAAAAATAATTTACCGAGTTCGAATAAAATTCCTTTGGCTGTAAATTTTTCGTCTAATGAAATAAAAGATACCATAATGGATATTGCGCTTGCCATTAGTAGCAATGTGTTTTTATTAACTGATGAACAAAAAACGGTTGCACATGTGTCGGCCGTATTTGCCAATAATTTCAGTAATCATTTATTTGCAATTGCCGAAAAACTGTTAGACAAACAACAAATTCCATTTGAGATATTAATGCCACTTATCAAAAACACGGTCGAAAAACTAAACAATCATTCCCCTTTTGAAAATCAAACAGGACCTGCAATTAGAAATGATGAAAAAACGATCCAAAAGCAATTGAATTTATTAACTCATGAGGATAAAATAATTTATGAAACCATATCAAAATCAATACAACAGTTCCATTTAACAAAATAATTCAACTTTTTTTTTAATTTTGCCAACGAATGTTAATCATTTTACGTCAAGCTGAATAATACATTTATATTTTATTATAAAAACAAATTAAAAAAACAGTTATTATGAAGACAAAACTATTATTATTTGCTTTTTTATCATTTTTTGCTCTAAAAATGAATGCGCAATGCAGTGCACAATTTACCTACACCACAAACCCTAATGGAATGGTAGTATTCACAGCAACTGGAACTGCAGTTAATCCTCCTTCTACACTTTATTCTTGGAATTTTGGAAACGGAACTGCTGGAGTGGGTCAAACGGTAACGGCTATTTATAATAACATAGCTTCATATGTAGTGTGTTTAACAGTCACAGATACTTTTAACACCAATGGTTGTACAACAATTTTGTGTGATTCAATTTATGTAAATGGCGGTGCAACTCCTTGTACTGGAACTCCAAGTGCAGGAACAACTGTTGCTTCAAATTATTCTCCTGTTCAAGGAAGTTTAGTAACATTTAGTTTAACTGGAAACACAACTGGAAACGGAATTATGTACCAATGGCAACGTGGCATAACAGCTACGTCAGCATTTTATAATGTAGGAACTGGCGCTAGTACTTTTTCAGAAAATTTATATTCTGATTATTGTTACCGTTGCATCACGACTTGTACAAACTCAGGATTATCAGATACATCAACTATTCTATGTGTTACTCCAGTATTGGCAGCAGCTTGCAATGCATCTTATTCTTATAACTACAATGCATTATTAGGAAACGTAGCATTTACAGCAGCAACAGCAGGTAACGTGAGTACTGCAGTTTACAGCTGGTATAACGGAACAGCATTAATGGGAACTGGAGCTAATTACAGCACTGCAATTTCTCCTGGCACATACAATATATGTTTATTGGTTACAAATGCAGCAACAAACTGTGTTGATTCATCATGTGGAACGGTTATCATAGCAAATCCTAATACATGTTCTGCAAGTTTCTATATTTATCCAGATTCATTAGGCGCTCCTTCTACTTACATTGGAGTGAATAATAGTACTAATGGAGCATCTGCTTATTCTTGGACATGGGGCGATGGAACTACTTCTACAGGCCAATTCCCTTCTCACACGTATGCATCTGCTGGAAACTATTCTATTTGTTTAACAGTAGGAACACCAGGTACAAATTGTTACGACACCATGTGTATAGCTGCAACTATCAACAAAACAGCGGCTATGTATTCTGTAAATTTCGGAACACCCACATCAGTAATTTCAGTTTCAAAAGAATTGGCAACTATTTACCCAAATCCAACAAAAGACAATTTTACCATTAAAGGTTTAACAACTGCTAAATATCAAGTAGAAATCATGAATTTAAATGGCAGCATTTTAAAATCTATTGCTGCAAATGGTAATCAAGCAATTAATATTTCTAGCTTGGCTAATAATAT